>JBBSSC010000098.1:0-7560 GCA_038242465.1 Propionibacteriales bacterium
TGAAGGCTCGGATGATCGAAGGCATCGGGCGGCGCCGTCTGAGGCTCGACGCACACCAGGTTGTCGCGCTCGGTGAACACGACCCACCACGATGTAGACGCGGTGAGAGTCACCGAGATCGCACCAGGCCAGGTCAGGACTGGATCGTCCGTGAGCCGAAAGCAATCGTCCCAGGGGCCGGGAACAGGATCGACCAGATGGCCGGTGGGCAGGCCATCGGCGCCGCGCTCGACCATGGCCTCCGGCGCGAGGTCGAGGACGACGTCGCTGCCAGTGTTGAGACGACGACGGAACCACGGGTGCAGCCCGATCGAGCAGGGCAGCTCGGTGCCATCGTCCCATGACAGCTGGATGCGGACTCCGTTGTCGAGCAGCGTGTACCGCAGCTCGGCCGCGCCCGCCGTGGGCCAGGGAGCGCCCAGCCTGCGGCGATAGACACCCTCCTCGGCCTGCTCCCACTCGATCTTGCGGCCCAGGCCGTGGATCGCATTGCCATCGGCTGAGATCGGCAGCTGCGCAGTATGGCCGCCAATTGTGACGCGGCCATCGCGGATACGGCCTGCCCACGGCACCATCGCGAAGCAGCCATCAGGGCCGAGCAGCTCGTGCCCATCGATCGTGAGCTGGTGCAGTCTGGCACCGAGCGTCGGAGCGATCTCGGCGCATACCCGGTCGTTGCGCAGGACGTGATTCACACCGCCATCCCGTGCTCCATGGTCAGACACCGGCTTCGATCATGCTGCGGAGCTCTTTCTTGAGGTCGCCGATCTCGTCGCGGATGCGTGCGGCGACCTCGAACTGCAGCTCGGCCGCGGCGGCCCGCATCTGCTCGCTGAGCTGCTCGATAAGAGCAGCCAGCTCGCCCGACGGCAGGTCACCGAGCTGACGCTCGCCGAGCGGCACGACGGCACCCTTGCGGCGCTTGTCTCCCGTGGCGGCCAGCAGTGATGCCGTATCGGCGTCCTCGCGGGCCAGCATGTCGGTGATGTCGCCGATCTTCTTGCGCAGCGGCGTCGGATCGATGCCATTGGCGGTGTTGTAGGCGACCTGGATCTCACGACGGCGGTTGGTCTCTTCGATCGCCCAGCCCATTGAGTCGGTGATGCGGTCGGCGTACATGATGACCTGGCCCGAGACATTTCGCGCGGCACGGCCGATGGTCTGAATCAGGGAGCGACCCGAGCGCAGGAAGCCCTCCTTGTCGGCATCGAGGATGGCCACCAGGCTCACCTCGGGTAGGTCCAGACCCTCGCGCAGCAGGTTGATGCCGACCAGGACGTCGTACTCCCCCATCCGCAGCTCGCGCAGCAGCTCGACGCGTCGCAGCGTATCGACCTCGCTGTGCAGATAGCGCGTGCGAATGCCGGCCTCAAGCAGATAGTCGGTCAGGTCTTCGGACATCTTTTTGGTCAGCGTCGTGACGAGGATGCGTTCGTTCTTGTCAGTGCGCGAGCGGATCTGGGTGATGAGATCGTCGATCTGACCCTTGGTGGGCTTGACGATGACCTCGGGGTCGATCAGGCCCGTAGGACGAATGATCTGCTCGACGACATCGTTCTCGACCTTTTCCATCTCGTATTTGCCGGGTGTCGCGGACAGGTAGACCGTCTGGTCGATGCGCTGGAGGAACTCGGCCCACTTGAGCGGACGGTTATCCATTGCGCTCGGGAGACGGAAGCCATGCTCGACCAGCGAGCGCTTGCGGGACATATCGCCCTCATACATCGCGCCGATCTGCGGGATCGTCACGTGGGACTCATCGACGACCAGGACGAAGTCGTCGGGGACGTCGTCGAGCAAACAGTGGCCGGGAGTTCCGGGGCCACGCTGGTCCATGTGGCGCGAGTAGTTCTCGATGCCCGCACACGTGCCGACCTGCTCCATCATCTCGATGTCGTAAGTCGTGCGCATGCGCAGCCGCTGGGCCTCGAGCAGCTTGCCCTCGCCCTCGAGCTCGGCCAACCGCGCTTCGAGCTCGACCTTGATCGTCTCGATGGCTTTGCGCATCGTCGCGGGACCGGCCGCATAGTGCGTGGCCGAGCCGACATAGAGCTCTTGGTCGTCGCTGAGGATCTCGCCGGTCAGCGGGTGCAGCGTCATGAGCCGCTCGATCTCGTCGCCGAAGAATTCGACCCGGACGGCATGCTCCTGGTAAACCGGGAAGATCTCGACGGTGTCGCCCTTGACCCGGAATGTTCCGCGGGTGGACGCGACGTCATTTCGGACGTACTGAGCCTCGACGAGCGTGCGCAGCAGCTGCTCTCGGGCCATCTCCTCGCCCACCTTGAAGCCGATCATGCGCTCGAGGTACTCCTGCGCCGAACCGAGGCCGTAGATGCACGAGACCGTCGCGAAGACGATGACATCGCGACGAGTCAGCAGCGACCATGTGGCCGAGTGCCGTAGCCGCTGGACCTCCTCGTTGATCGACGAGTCTTTCTCGATGTACGTATCGCTCTGCGCGATGTACGCCTCGGGCTGGTAATAGTCGTAGTACGACACGAAGTACTCGACCGCATTATTGGGCAGCAGCTCACGCAGCTCGTTGGCGAACTGCGCCGCCAGCAGCTTATTGGGCATCATGACGAGCATGGGACGCTGCAGCCGCTCGGCCAGCCAAGCCGTCGTGGCGGTCTTGCCCGTGCCGGTCGCACCGAGCAGGACATTGTCTTTGGAGCCGGCCTTGATGCGCTTCTCGAGCTCGGCAATAGCCGCCGGCTGATCGCCTGCCGGCTGGTACTCCGACACCACCTCGATAGGCGCGACCTGACGCTGGAGCTCGGATACTGACCTCATGTATCGAGCCTACGGGGCGCCTGCGACAAAGGGGATCTAAAGTAGGGTTCATGCCTGTCTCGGAACGCCGCGCACTGCGTAAGAGGGAGATCCTCGACGCGACGCGGACCCTGTTCGACGAGCGCGGTGTGAGGGACGCCCAGATCGAGGACATCGCTCGGGCAGTCGGCATCAACCGCGCGATCATCTACCGACACTTCTCCGGCAAGGAGGAGCTGTTCGCCGCGACCCTCGTCGGATATCTGCAGGAGCTCGACGGCACCCTGGGCTCGGCCGATGACGCGAAGGCCGATCCCGAAGACCGCCTGCGCACCATCACGGGCGTCTTCCTCGACTTCGGTGCGGCCCTGCCGGCCTTCGTCGACTGCGCCCAGGCGTTGCTGCGCCGGCGCGGCGAAGAGCTCATGGAAGAGGTCCGCCAGCCCGTCATGATCGACCTCGGGCTCGCGATGGCCGGCTGCCTGAACCACGTCGTCGAGATCCTCGAGGCCGGAAAGGCATCGGGCCAGTTCCACGTCAGCGATCCGAATCTGCTAGCCAATATCTTCTACACGCAGGCGCTCGGCGTCCTGAATCTCGCAACACTCCAGCTGTCTGTGCGCGAGGAGAACCCCGGCCTGCCGGCCGCCGACGCCGTCCCGTTCGACCAGGTCAAGGCGCTCGTTCAGATCGCCGCCGTCGCGATGGCCCGCGGCACCAACGGCTAGCGGCGTCCCATGGCCAAGTAGGCCAGCGGGCCGATCGGCTGCACGAAGGATGCCAGCACCCACGCGACCTTCGGCCCACGAACGTCATCGCTCGGACGGTGCTTGAGATCGCGCAGTGCCGCCGCAGTGACGATCACCTCCAGCGTGCCTGCGACGTAGACCGCGCGCTTCTGTCCAGCAGTGAGATCAGACCAGCTCTTCTTAGTTCCCAACATGTCACCAGCCTAGGCGCGAAGCAGCAGCCTGCGCCACGAGTCACGCACCCAGGCCTCGAACTGCTCCGGCGTCCACCCGCGTTCATCGACTAGGAGCACCCAGTACTCCACGGCGTTCATGCTCCAGATGACGTCCGCGATCTGCTGATCGCCGAGATCGGCGCGCAGCTCTCCGGTAACCCTCAGATCGGCCGCGAAGTCGAGCATGTTGCGCGCACGACGGTCGGCGATGTCCTTCCAGAGCCTCCGACAGGTCTCGTCGGTGATCGCGGCATCGCGCAGTGCCAGGAAGATCGGCGCGAGGCGAGTGTGGATTTCGGTGATCGCGGCCGCGTAGATGTCGATCTTCTCCCCCGCCGTCGCCGCTTCTCGGATCAGCACGACGTACGGACGCTGCTCCGCGGCCACTGCCTCAGGACCTCCCGATAGCGACGTCTCGATGAGCTCGCGCATCAGAGCCGGCTTGCGTCCGACCGCGTGATAGATCGTATCGACGTTGACCCCGGCGCATTCCGCGATCTGTTGCACGGTGGCGCGCCGATAGCCCAGCTCGATGAACAGCGTCCGCGCCGCGTCCAGGATGGCGCTGCGGGTCTGCTCGGCCTGCCGTGCGCGCACGTCGGAGCTGTAGGGGCGGGTCTTGACGGTCTCAATCATCAGTGCAACGCTACATGATTAGTCCGAATCGTATTCGGATCAAATCAGGAAGGTGTTTCAGTCATGGTTTATGCATTCACGCAGGATGTACCGATCGACCTGCCGACGTACGAGAAGATCATCGCGAATCTGGGCTCCGAACCGCTCGATGGATGCCTCGTCCACCTATGCGTACGACGGCCCGACGGAGGCCTGCGCTACATCGACGCGTGGGAGTCGCAGGAGAAGTGCGCCGTAGCCTTCGAGCAGCGCATCCATCCCGCCGTTGACCAGGCCTTCGGCGGCTCGCGCCCAAGTCAGGAACCCATCAGCGAGCGCCTAGAGGTATTGGACGCGGCCGGATCGGCCTTCATCCCATAGCCCCCAGATTCGCCGAACCCTGCACGGAAATCGAGCCGGCAAACCGTGCAGCGTCCCGCAAATCCGGTCGGGGGTGGGGGTGGGTCAGGCCTCGAGGATCGCGACGACGCCCTGGCCGCCTGCGGCGCAGATCGAGATCAGGCCGCGACCCGAGCCCTTCTGGTGCAACAGCTTGGCGAGGTTGGCGATGATGCGTCCACCGGTCGCGGCGAAGGGATGCGCCGCAGCGAGCGAGGAGCCCTTGACGTTGAGCTTGCTGCGGTCGATCGAGCCCAGCGGCACGTCGAGCCCCAGCTTCTCCTTGCAGAAGACGGGATCTTCCCACGCCGCGAGCGTCGTGAGCACCTGGCCCGCGAAGGCCTCGTGGATCTCGTAGTAGTCAAAGTCCTGCAGCGTCAGACCCTGGCGGGCCAACATGCGCGGCACCGCATAGACCGGGGCCATCAGCAGGCCCTCGGCGCCTGACACATAGTCGACCGCAGCAGTCTCGTAGTCGACGAAATAGGCCTCGGGGGTCCAACCGTGCTTGGCGGCCTCGTCCTCGGATGCGAGCAGGACGACCGACGCACCGTCGGACAGCGGCGTGGAGTTGGCGGCCGTCATAGTGGCCTCGTCGCCGAATGACTTGCCGAACACGGGCTTGAGCTTGGCGAGTTTCTCGAGGCTCGAGTCGGCGCGCAGGTTGTTGTCCTTGGTGACCCCCTGGAACGGCGTGACCAGATCGTCCTGCCAGCCCTCGTCATATGACTTCGCGAGGTTGACGTGCGACGTCACCGTCAGCTCGTCCTGCGCCTCACGCGTGATGCCCCACTGCTTGGTCGTGATGGCCTGGCTGTCGCCCATCGACAGACCCGTGCGGGGCTCGGCGTTGCGCGGCTGGTCGGGCGCGAGATGGCCCGGACGGATCTTGGCGAGCGCCGCGAGCCGCTGCTTGCCATCCTTCGCACGGTTGGCCTCGAGCAGGATCTTGCGCAGCTTGTCGCCCACCGCGAGTGGCGCGTCGGACGTGGTGTCGGAGCCACCCGCAATGCCGGACTCGATCTTGCCGAGCGCGATCTTGTTGGCCACGAGCACCGCGGCCTGGATGCCGGTGTCGCAGGCCTGCTGGACGTCGAAGGCCGGCGTCTCGGGCGAGAGCTTGGAGCCCAGCACCGTCTCGCGAGCCAGGTTGAAGTCGCGGCTGTGCTTGAGGACGGCACCCGCGGCGAATTCGCCGACGCTCTCACCCTCGAGGCCGAAGCGGTCGACGAGCCCGTCGAGCGCTGCCGTCAGCAGGTCCTGGTTGGATGCGTGCGTGTAGACCGTGTTGGACCGGGCGAACGGGATGCGGTTGCCGCCGATGACAGCGACCCGGCGCACCTGCTGTGGCGATGCAGCTGCGGCGACCTTCTTGGCGGGGGTCTTCTTGGCGGGGGTGGTGTCTGCCATGGCGATCTCCTCGATCTTCGTGAACAGTGGAACCGAACAAGACGGAACCGAATATGACAATGAACGTGATGGGCGCCGCACGCGCGGCGGCTGGACTGGCGCCGAAACTTGAGGTTACAGTTCGATCAGCATTCCAGATACCAATGGTATCCGAGAGATAGGACACATCCCACTCATGACTGACCGCTACCAGTCGCTGGCGCACAATCCCATCGGCAAGTTCGTCATCAAGAACCTGGGTCTGCCCAATCCGCCCGACCTCGAGCGTTGGACGGAAGGCGCTCCTCTCGTCCAGGGCACGGTCCTGCTTGGAGCAGCATCCGGCAGCACGCTCGGTACCAAGCTCAACGCGACCCTGAAGTCCAGCGGCATCCAGACGGTGGGCGTCCGCGCGGATAGCAAGAAGTACAAAGGTCTCGTGTTCGATGCCACTGGCATCGCCGACACCGCGAGCCTGGCCGAGATGCAACAGTTCTTCACCCCTGCGCTGCGCAGCCTGGCCAGCAACGGACGCCTGATCGTCATTGGCACCCTGCCCGAACAGGCCCAGTCCGAGACCGCCGCGATCGCGCAGCGCGCGCTCGAGGGCTTCGTGCGCTCTGCAGGCAAGGAGGTCGGAGGCAACGGCAGCACCGCCAACCTGGTCTACGTCGGCAACGGATCCGAGGGTGCTCTCGCCTCGACGCTTGAGTTCCTCCTCTCCCCCAAGTCGGCGTTCGTGTCGGGTCAGGTCATCCGCCTCGGCCTGACCGAGCTCGTCGATCCGGATGCCGTCGCCGACCGCACCAAGCCGCTCGCCGGCAAGGTCGCGCTCATCACGGGAGCCTCACGCGGCCTGGGTGCCGCAATGGCCCGCACGCTGCACCGAGATGGTGCCGCAATCGTGGGCCTCGACGTGCCCGCGCTCAAGGCCGATCTGGATGCTGTCATGGCGGAGCTTGGCGGCACGTCGATCACCGAGGACATCACGGCTGAGGACGCGCCAAAGGTCATCGCCCAGGCGCTCAAGGATGCCCACGGTGGCGTCGACATCGTGGTCCACAACGCGGGCATCACGCGCGATAAGCGGCTCAAGAACATGGTGACCGAGAACTGGAATCTCGTGATCGACATCAGCGTCGGAGCGCCGCAGCGCATCACCGCGGAGCTGCTCGAGCAGAAGCTACTGCGCAAGGGCGGCCGCGTCATCGGCATCTCCTCGATAGCCGGCATCGCGGGCAATAACGGCCAGACGAGCTATGGCACGGCCAAGGCCGGCGTCATCGGCTTCGTCCAGGATCTGTCCAAGCGCGTCGCAAAGGACGGCATCACAGTCAATGCGATCGCCCCGGGCTTCATCGAGACCGACATGGTCAAGACCATGCCGTTCGGCATCCGCGAGGCCGGACGCCGGCTCA
>JBBSSC010000099.1:0-7540 GCA_038242465.1 Propionibacteriales bacterium
ATCGTGCTCGCGCTGGTGGCGATCGCGCTGACCGCAGTCATCGTCGGACGCGTCTCTGCTGGCGCCGATCCAGCACCGCAGGGCACCTCCCCGATCGTCATCACCCCGTCGTCCGCATCGCCTACGCCTACTCCGGCGCCTCCCACACCGACGACGCCCGCCACGATCGCACCCGACGATGACTACGGCGACTATGGGCGCACGGTCCCCCGCCCACGTGATTACGACGACGATGACGATGACGATGATGTCGGCGACGACGACGAAGACGACGACGACGACGATGTCGATGTCGATGTCGATGATGTCGATGACGACCGCGACGACTGAGCCGCGATGCCACTGACTCTTCCTCTGCCGCGCCTGTCGGTGCGCCAACGCCTGACCGCCACGATCGCCCTGCTCACCTCGCTCGCGGTCATCGGCGTCGGACTGACCCTCTACGTCCTGGAGTCACGCCGCATCGACCGTGCGATCGAGTCGAGCCTGACACAGGAGCTAGGCGAGTTCAGGGCGCTCCAGGCGCAAGACGATCCCGTGACGCGAGCGCCGTTCACATCCGCGGACCGCCTCCTCCAGGTGTTTCTCGAGCGCAATCTGCCGGATGCCCACGAGCTGCTGTTCGCCTTCCCCAGCTCGGGCCGCCCGATCTATCAGGGCGATCCCGATCCAACGCTGCAGAAGTCCGCCGAGTTTCCTGCGCTTGTCGCCCAGCTGTCCGAGTCGGGAGGCACCCGCACGCTCGAGCTCGCAGGTCGCGAGTACCGCGTCGCCGTCCAACCCGTCGTCGCCGGCACCGAGCGCGCATCCTTCGTGGTCGTGCACGATGTCAGCGGCAGCCGCGCAGATCTGCATGAGCTCATGACGACGTACGCCCTGCTCGCCGCACTGTCCGTCATCGTCATCGCCGGGCTGGCCTCTTGGCTCGCGGCACGCCTACTGCGCCCCGTCCGTCAGCTGCGCGACATGGCCCAGGGCATCGGTGATGGTGACCTCGGCAGACGACTCGAGGTCACGGGCCACGACGATCTGTCGGACCTCCAGCGGACGTTCAACGACATGCTCGACCGGCTCGAGTCTGCCTTCGCGACGCAACGACAACTGCTCGACGACGCGGGCCACGAGCTCCGCACACCACTGACTGTCCTGCAGGGCCACCTCGAGGTGCTCGACCTCGACGATCCGCACGACATCGCCGCGACCCGCGCGCTCCTGCTCGACGAGATCGACCGGATGGCCCGGCTCGTCGACGACCTCTTGATGCTGGCGAAGGCCCGGCGCCCCGACTTCGTGCGCGTCCAGCCCAGTGATGTCGAGGCGCTGACGCACGGCGCGCTCGACCGTGCCCGCGCACTGGCCGACCGCTCGTGGCTGCTCGACAGCACTGCCCGCGCAACGCTCCCCCTCGACGGTCAGCGCATCACCCAGGCTCTGCTTCAGCTCTCATCCAATGCCGTTCGCCACACCCAGCCCGGCGACGAGATAGGTATCGGCTCGCGGATGTTCGAGGGACGGCTTGAGCTCTGGGTGCGCGACACCGGCACCGGCGTCGACCCCACGATCGCGCCGGTGATCTTCGAGCGCTTCGCCCGTGGCGAGGACAGCGACGACGGCTTCGGCCTGGGCTTGTCGATTGTCAGCGCCATCGCCGCGGCGCATCACGGCGACGTCGTCCTGGACCCTCCGCCTGCTCGCGGTGCGGCCGGCGGCGCCACATTCCGTATCCGCCTCGCCCCGGGAGAGATCACATGTACCGCATCCTGATCGTCGAGGACGAGGCGCGCATCTCCTCGTTCATCGCCAAGGGCCTCAAGGCAGAAGGCTTCACGCCCACCGTCGTCGCCGACGGCATCACGGGGCTCGACTATGCACTCACCGGCGAGTTCGACCTCGTCGTACTCGACATCGGGCTTCCCGGGCTGGACGGCTTCCGCATCCTCGAACGCGTCGCGAGCGCCCGTCCTGCTCTGCCGGTCATCGTGCTGACGGCGCGCGACTCCGTGACCGACACGATCGCGGCACTGGAGGGTGGAGCGGCCGACTACATGTCCAAGCCCTTCCGGTTCGGCGAGCTGCTGGCGCGGGTCCGGCTGCGGCTCCGCTCCCCCGGCGAGGCTGCGCCGGACGACGAGATCAGGGTCGGCGACATTCGTCTCGACCTGCGGCGTCGCCGGGCTTTCGCAGACGACCAAGAAGTCGAACTGTCGGCCCGCGAGTTCGCTCTTGCCGAGGTGCTGCTGCGCAATCACGGGCTGGTGCTGTCGCGAGAGCAGCTGCTCTCGCAGGTGTGGGGCTATGACTTCGACCCTGGCTCGAATGTCGTCGATGTCTATGTCGGCTACCTGCGCAAGAAACTCGGCCCCGAGCTCATCTCAACCGTCCGAGGCACGGGCTACCGAGCGGGGTGACCCACCCAGGTTAACGCCCCTGACCTCTGGACCGCACCTTCGTCACCGCGGACTTGAGCCGAGCCTGGTTCTGCGGCTTGCGTGCCTCGGTGTAGACCTTTTTGGCGATTCCGACGGCGGCGATCCCACGTAACAGCTTCATGGTCGACAGGTACCCACCCTTGCGGGGGTTCACGCAGCCGAGAATTGTGTGCGAGCACCTACACGCTGATCTTGAACCCGGAGAGCCGCGCTTGAGGCAGACGCTCCATGAGCGGTTCAAGCGCAGCAGCGACGTCCGATGGCGACGGTCGGTCTGCCGGCAGCGGCGCCAGGCACGCCCGGATCAGATCGGCCACAGGAGCCGGCACAAAGCGCGGGAGCTCGTGGGGGTGCTGCACGAGCTGTTGCCAGCGCGGTTCACGCTCGAAGGCGCGGTAGCCCGCTGCAGCGCGGAACATCGTCGCACCAAAGCCCCACATGTCGCTGGCGTGATCGACGACGCCGCGGTCGCCGGGCGCGCACTGCTCGGGCGCCATGTACTCGTCGCTGCCGACGGGATGATCCAGCAGCCGTGCATCCGCTGCGTCCACCGCGACACTCAGATCGATGAGCTTCGCGGGGGCGCCCATGATGACGTTGCTGGGCTTCACGTCGAGGTGGCAGATGCCCTGGTGCCGCAGGAAGTTCAGGGCGGAGCACAGTTCGAGTCCGAGCGGGAGGAGCTGGTGCAACGGAAGGTATCCGTGCTTCGAGATGAGCGACGACAGGTTGGGGCCGTCAATGTTCTCCAGCACGAGATACGGCCGATCGGCCTCGTCGTCGTACGCGAACAGCCGCACGATGCCGGGATGGCTCACCCTCGACAGCATCTCGACCTCGCGCACCAGGCCGGCGCGCGAGCTGCCGACGCCGACATGCGATGGCCGCATGACCTTGGCCACGACGGGCGCGTACAGGCGCTCGTCGAAGGCCAACCAGGCCTCGTAGATATCGCCTCCGCCGACCGAGCGGACGGCCGTCAGGCCGGGGGCGATCGCATCGCCCCCGGCCACACCCCAGGTGTCGGACATCAGTCGGTGTTGGTGGTCGGTGCCGAGTTCTTAGTCGGTGCCGAGTTCTTAGTCGGTGCCGAGTTCTTAGTCGGTGCCGAGTTGACCGTCTTGGCAGTGTTCTTGGTCGGTGCGGAGTTTTTGGTGTTGACCGTGTCCTTGGTGTTGACCGTGTCCTTGGTGTTGACCGTGTCCTTGGTGTTGACCGTGTTCTTGGTGTTAACGGTATTGACCGTGTTGACGGTGTTGTCGTCGCGATCGTCACCACGCAGGTCATCGTCGTCGTCCATATCGGTTGACTGCGTCCACGACGTCGAGGTGTCATCACGCTTGACGACGGGGTCGGACGCGCCGGTCGCCGCGCTGGCGACGGCGAATCCCGCAGTGCCGAGCGCGACAGTTGCCGCGACCGTCACGATGCCAGTTTGTACGAGCTTGTTCATGGTGTCTCCTCAGTCCGGATGGTCTTGATGAGACAACCTTCGCAACGCGCCGTGAGGTCGATGTGAGACCTAGATGAGAGGTCTCTCATCTGCCCAGACCATTGCGAGACAGTTCCCGGCGATGGGTCAGAGCAGGGGGCGCAGGGGACGCAGGATGGCTTCGTACAGCCGGTTGATGAACGGCCGCGACTCCCACACATGCGGGTCGAGTCGTTCGGCCTTGACGAGATCATTCTCGAAGATCTCGCACATGCCTTGGGCCAGACCCTGGTCGAGTATCTCCAGATTGATCTCGTAGTTGCCGGTCAGGCTCAGACGGTCGATGTTGGCGGTGCCGATCGTCGTCCACTCGCCATCGATCGTCGCGGTCTTGGCGTGCACCATGTGATCGGTGTAGCGATAGATCTCGACGCCACCACGCAGCAGCGTGCCGTAGAACCCACGCGACAGCCAGTCGGTCACGACGTGATTGGACACCTTCGGCATCAGGATGCGGACCCGCACGCCCCGCTCGCTCGCGGCGAGCAGCGCATCGAGGATGTCGCGGTCGGGGATAAAGTACGCGGCCGTGATGTCAACGGACAGGTGTGCCCGGTCGATCGCTTCGAGATACATACCCCGGATGGGATACATCAGCTGGCGCGGGACATTGCGGTGCGCGCGGATCTGCGGATGCCAACCGGGCGACTTGGTCGGACCGAGCTCGGGCGCTCCGGCTGGGCGTCGGATATTCCAGAAGTCGATGAATGCATTATCGAGATCCCATACCGCCGGGCCCTCGATGCGCAGGTGCGTGTCGCGCCACTGCGTCGCGTACAGCGCTCCAATGTTGTAGCCGCCCACGAAGCCGACGACATCGTCGACTACGAGAATCTTGCGGTGGTCGCGGCCAAGCCTTCGTGGGTTGAAGACCTGCCAGCCCGCACCCCAGACGGGGTATCTGAGTACCGTTATGGGGGCCGGAAAGTCAAAGAACTGCCTGCTGACCACCAGATTTGCGAACCCGTCGTAGATGACGTGGACGTCGACGCCGCGAGCCGAGGCATCGATCAGCGCCTGCTTGAAGCGCTGGCCCATCGCATCGTTCTTGATGATGTACGACTCGAGCAGAACCCGCTCTTGGGCACTGGCGATCGCAGCGAGCATGTCGTCAAACAGCACCGCACCGTACGTGTACGTCGTGGCCGAGCTGCCGTCACCGATCTCGTGGCGCGTGGCATGGGCCGGCTTGAGTGGTTCGACATTGTGCCCGCGCCGGATCTTGCGAATCTTGGTCGCGCCCATCAGCGAGGCGACCGCGCTCACCTGCAGCAACAGGAATGCGAGAAGACCACGCCGCAGGATCCGACGGGTCGACACGCGAAGGCTCATGTCCAGACCTTAGACGAAGACTGCGACAGGCTTGGCGACACCACCACGTTGTTCGTAAAGCGCGAGGAACTCCCCCGCCGGGTCGAACAGCGCGACGGCACGCGGAGCGCCAAGATTGATGCCGGTCAGCGCACGGCCGAATCGGACGTCATTGGCCTCCCGCTCGGGCAGATCGTACGAGTCGAAGCTCGCACGAGCGACATCGTCGAGGCTGATGACGTACAGCTCGGTCTCGAGCTCCTCGAGCGTCCGTGCGAGCCGCAGCGGGAAACCGCCGACGCGCGTGCGTCGCAGCATCGTCAGATGTCCCCCGACGCCCAGATCCGCACCGATGTCGCGGGCCAACGCCCGGATGTAGGTGCCGCTCGAACACACGACTCTCACGTCGACATCGACATAGTCGCCCTCGACCCGCACGGCGTCTACATCGAATGCGGAGACCGTGACCGGACGCGCCTTGAGCGTGACTTCCTCGCCCGAGCGCACCTTGGCGTACGAGCGCACGCCGTCGACCTTGATCGCCGACACCGACGAGGGCACCTGCTGGATATCGCCCGTGTATGACGGCAGCACAGCGCGCACGGCCGCCTCGTCGAGATGACCAGCAGGTGTAGTCGCCGTGACGTCACCCTCGGCATCGTCAGTGATCGTCGACTGACCAAGCCGGATAGTGGCGAGGTACTCCTTGTCGGCGTGGGTCAGGTAGCCGAGCAGGCGCGTCGCACGGTTGATGCCGAGCACCAGGACGCCCGTCGCCATGGGGTCGAGGGTGCCGGCATGACCGACCTTGCGCGTCTCGGCGAGCCGGCGCATCTTGCCGACGACGTCGTGGGACGTCCACCCGGCCGGCTTGTCGACGATGACGAGGCCGGACTGCTGCCCTTCAGGCGGCACAGAGCTCACTACTGCTCCTCATCGTCTTGCTCAGACGACACAGGCTTCTTGTACGGATCAGCGTCGCCTGCGTACTGGGCTCCCGTGGAGCGTGAGGCGACCTCGTCGTCGGAAGCCTTGACTTTCGCGAGCAGCTCTTCGATCTCTTTGGCCGTCTCTGGGACGGAGTCGAGGAAGAACGTGATCGATGGGGTGATGCGGGTGCCGAGCTGCTTGCCCACCTCGGACCGGATGATCCCGGTCGCGCTGCGAAGGGCCGCGGCGGTGTCGTCGCGCTGCTTCTCGTCACCCATGACGGTGTAGAAGACCGAAGCCTGCTGACCGTCGCCGGTCATGCGGACGTCAGTGATCGTCACGAAGCCGAGCCGCGGATCCTTGACCCGTCGTTCGAGCATCTGCGCCACGACGACCTTGATCCGGTCGCCGACCTTGGCGTTACGCGGTCCGGCCATGATGTTCCTCCTCGTGAAAGACGCGTTGCGTCATACCGGCCGTGCCCCGAAGGACACGATCGTGATGACGCAACGCGAGGGTGGTGCTGATTAAGCGCGAGCCTTCTCGCGCATTTCGAACGTCTCAACGATGTCGCCGACCTTGATGTCGTTGTAGCCCTTGAGCACGAGACCGCACTCGAAGCCTTCGCGGACCTCGGACACATCGTCCTTCTCGCGGCGCAGGCTGCTGAAGTCGAGGTTGTCCGCGACCACAGCGCCGTCACGCAGCAAGCGCGCCTTGGCATTGCGCTTGATGGTTCCACCGGTGACCATGCAGCCAGCGATGTTGCCGATCTTGCTGGAGCGGAAGATGTCGCGAATCTCGGCGGTACCGAGCTGCGCCTCTTCGAACTCCGGCTTGAGCAGACCCTTGAGCGAGGCCTCGATCTCCTCGATCGCGTTGTAGATGATCGAGTAGTACTTGATCTCGACACCTTCGCGATCGGCCAGCTCCGTCGCCTTGCCCTGCGGGCGGACGTTGAAGCCGATGATCACGGCGTTGGACGCCGCGGCCAGCATGACGTTGGTCTCGGTGATCGCACCGACGCCACGATCGATGACGCGCAGTGCGACCTCGTCGCCGACGTCGATCTGTGCGAGTGCGTCCTCGAGAGCCTCGACCGAACCTGAACCATCGCCCTTGAGGATGAGGAGCAGCTCGTCGGTCTCGCCCTTCTCCATCGAGGACATGAAGTCCTCGAGGGTGCGACGTCCGGTGCGCTGAGCCAAGAGCGCGTTTCGCTCGCGCGCCTCGCGCTTCTCTGCGATCTGGCGAGCCAGCCGGTCATCGGACACGACCATGAAGTTGTCACCGGCACCGGGCACGGCGGTGAGGCCGAGCACCAAAGCAGGACGCGATGGGGTCGCTTCGGTGATGTTCTCGCCGTGCTCGTCGAGCA
>JBBSSC010000100.1:0-7529 GCA_038242465.1 Propionibacteriales bacterium
GCGAGCTGCCGGGCGTTGGCGGCGTCGATCGCCAGCACGTCGGCGATCTCGGCGAATGGCACACCGAAGGCATCGTGCAGGACGAAGGCGACGCGTTGCGCGGGCGGGAGGACGTCCAGGACGATCAGCGCCGCGAGCCGGTTCTCCTCGCGTTGCAGGACGGTTGCCAGCGGATCATGGTTGTCCAGGGGCGTCACGACGGGCTCGGGCAGCCACTGCCCTGTGTAGGTCTCGCGGCGGGCGGCCGCCGAGGTCAGCCGGTCGAGGCACAGCCGGCTGACGGTCGTGGTCAGCCACGCCTGGAGGTTGCGGATGTCGGCGGCGCCCGTGCGCTCCAGCCGTAGCCACGCATCCTGCACGGCATCCTCGGCATCGACGACGCTGCCGGTAAGGCGGTACGCGATGTTAAGCAGACGTGTCCGCTCGGTCTCGAAGGCCTCGACGAGATCAGGCTCCATGGCTCAGTCGCGATCGATCGGGCACGACATGCAGCGCGGCCCGCCACGGCCCGAGCCGAGCTGATCGCCGCTGATCGCGATGACCTCGATGCCGTGCTCCTCGAGACGCGCGTTGGTCTGCTCATTGCGTTCGTAGGCGACGGCCAGGCGAGCGTCGATCGCCAGCGTGTTGTTGCCGTCGTCCCACTGCTCGCGCTCGGCGGTCACGGGGTCGAGGCCCGTGTCGATGCGGTGCAGGGCCTCGATGCCCATCGCGGCCGCGGCCCCGTCGAAGAAGGACGTCTGCGCGCCGATCACGACTTCACCATCGGCCCACGTCAGCGCAATAGCCCGCAGCGTGTCGGCCATCGTGGGGTAGACCACGACGGTGTCGACATCGACCATCGTGACGATTGTGTCGAGATGCATCGTGGCGCGTTCCTGCGCGATCGGTACGGCCAGCACGGTGTGGGCGAGTCCATCGGCCAGCACCTGGCTCGCGAAGCGTTCAAGCCCTGCTGGCGTCGTGCGCTCCCCGATGCCAACCGCGATGACCCCAGGCGCGAGCTCAAGGACATCGCCACCCTCGAGATGCTCCAGATGGGGGCCGTGGACGATCGGCGTCCCGGCGAAGCGCGCATGGTGCCGGTAGATCAGGCCGGTCAGCTGTGTCTCGCGGGATCGCGCTGGCATGGCAAGGCTCGTGACGGCGACCCGGTCGCGCAGCCACACCGACGAGTCGCGGGTGAACAGCAGATTGGGCAGCGGGTCGATCAGGAAGTCCTCGGGCTGCCGCAGGCGATGTGCGACGCCACGCGTCAGCGAGACCTCGTCATTGCGCAGGCCGGCCATCAGCAGCTCGGCCAGTTGCTCGGGATGCGAGCCGCGCAGATGGCTATCGATGTGTTGCTGCAGGCTCGGTCCGACGAACAACTCTCTGAGCGTGCTGTCGATGATCTCGTCGCGCGCCTCGTCGATCGCGAGGGTCTCGACCAGTAGCTGCGAAAGGTAGAGCACCTCGACGTCGTGATCGCGGAGCGTCTGAGCGAAGGCGTCGTGCTCGTCCTGGGCCCTGCCCAGCCAGGGGATGCCGTCGAACAGCAGCTGATCGTTGTTGCGCGGCGTCAACCGGCCCAGCTCGGCGCCGGGCCGGTGCAGCATGACCGTCCGCAGCCGCCCGACTTCACTGTCTGCTCCCAGAGCCATGCACGACAGCCTAGTCACGCCAAGCCCTTTCGGGACGTCATCACGGACGTGCTGGATTGCGCAAGGGTGTGATGACGTCCCGAGAGGCTCCTTACGAGAGTTCCGGCGCGACCGCTGAGATCGCGAACGGACGGCTGTCGATGCTGTTCACGATCTTGAACGTGGCAGTGGCTTTCTTGTACTTGGCCTTGGCCGTGGCCTTCTTCTTGGAGTAGGCCTTCTTGGCTGCGGCTTTCTTCTTCTTGCTGTCTTCGGCCTTCTTGTTTGCCTTGATGTACGACTTCTTGGCCAACTTCAGCGCCTTGGAGTAGGCCTTCTTGGCGGCCTGCCTCTGCTTGGTCGTCTTGGGCGTCGAGACCTTGACGGGGGTCGTCTTCGTTGCGTTGCCGGAAGCCGAGAACGACGGCAGCCCGAGCGTTCCCTCCTCGATGCCTTCCAGATCTGCGATCTTGAAGCTGCGCGCGGGCGTCACGTAGGCATCCCCGGAGAGGCTGTGTGTCGAGGTCGTCTGGTAGTTCAACGTCGCAGTACCGCTGAGCGAGAATGACGGATCGGCGGTTGCCAAGGCACCAAAGGTGCAGAGGCGTCCTTCAGGACCTGAGGGCCCACCACCCATAAGATCCGACAAATCCATGATGACGGCACTGACCAGGAGCCCATCGGCGTCGTCGCCGGCTTGGGTCGGCATTGTGCTGCCGAAGTAGACGAGTTCAGAATCTGGATCGACCGCGCACGCGCGGTTGGCGAGCACGCGAATCGCACGGGATCCGATTGGCGCAAACTCACCGGGATCAATAGCTGGGTTGTCGACTCGAGCAGCCGCAGTAGCGGCCAGCACCTGGTCACGGGTGATGCCGGACGCGGTCGCGGCGGTGGCTGGCACAGCGGCCAAGGTCGCCGATGCGACGGCCAGGCTGGCAATAGCGATCAACGAACGGGACAGGACGGACTTACGCATGAAGCTCCTTGTGTTCAGTAGCCGCACGATGGTGTCGGCGCCCAATTGTCCTTGCTATCGGGACCCTGTGTGACGGTTTCTCACAAATGGCTCGAGCGCAGCGATCCCGCACCGGGCCGAAGCACAATGCGGGATCGCTGGTGTTGCCAGTTTTGTGTGTGGTCTAGCTGGCCTAACCGATGGCTGCCGTGAGCGCGAAAGGAACGCCTTCGGTGCGGATGGTGGTCTTCTTGACGAGCTTGTAGCCAGCGATCGAGTAGCGGTACTTAGCCTTCACCAAAGCCCTCTTCTTCGAGTAGGACTTCTTGGCGGCGGACTTCTTGGCCTTGCTCTTACCGGCCTTCTTGAGCGCCTTGGCATAGGACTTCTTGGCCGACTTGAGCGACTTGGTGTACTTGTTCTTCGCGGACTTCTTCTTGGCCTTGCTCTTCTTGTCCTTGACCTTCGTGGTCGTCGTCACCTTGATGTCGCGCGAGGCGCTGCCGTTGGCTGTGAACGAAGCGGCGTCGATGTAAGTGTCGCCGCTGACGCTGATCGGTGCGCTGACGAAGACGTCAGCCGAGAGAGCCGAGCTCGTCGGAGGCAGCACCGTCTTCGGGCCATCGGGGTAGTCGATCGCGGTGGTACCACTGAGCGTCAGGTTGCCGGTTAGCGTCAGGGCCGGATTGGTTGACGCGAGGGCTGCGATGGCGCACTGGCGATAGGCCGTAGTGTCGCCGACCGTGGTCTCGATGTAGACCTTGAGGAGTATGCCATCGGCGCTCTGGCCAGGAGCCACGAGTGGCGATGATGGATCCATATAGGCGTGATCTCCGGGAGCGATATTGCAGCTGGGGCGGGCAATCGCGATGAACTGCGGCTCGATAACGGTATAGAACTGCTCCATCGTCGGGGTGGCTCGCAGGGCGTTGACGGCGGTCAGCACCTGATCGCGGGTGATGCCTGAACCGGTAGCGGCGGTGGCGGGAACGGCGGCCAGTGCGACCGAGCCGATGGCCAGCGAGGCGACGGCGATGACCGAGCGGGAAAGAATGGACGTGCGCATGAATCTCCTCGAAAGTGGGCCGCCCTACCGTGCGAGGACGACGGTCCATTCTCGATGATTCGGCCTCACTTAGGGGGCTTTTCGGAAAATCTGTCACTACCCGCTGCGGTTTCCGCAATCGTGTCATCTCGCATGACGACCCCCGACTCTCCGTGCGGGTTCGTGCGGGATTCGACTCGAGGTCAGTCGACGAACGGCAGGGTGAGATTCAGCGTGTAGGAACGTTCAGAAGGAGCGCTCTGACGGTTCTTGGTGGCCGTCGCAGTCGCGAGAGCCGCGCGGTACTTCTTCTTGGCCGCCGCGATCTTCTTGCTCATGGCCTTGCGGGCCTTCGCTGCCTTGCCGGCCTTCTTGTACTTGGCCTTGGCGGCCTTGGCCGTCTTGTCGTACTTGGCCTTGGCCGCCTTGGCCGTCTTGTTGTACTTACTCTTCGCAGCGCGCTTCTCCTTGTTCGTCTTCGGCGTGCTCTGCACGCCGGACGAGGTGACGGTCGCACTGGGGCTGGCTGCCGCGAGTGTGACGATCGGAGCGGTGACGAACGCTTCGCCGGCAACAGCACCGGTCTTGGACTCGAGAGCGCCGACGCTCAGCGTGTACTGGCCAGCGAGCTTGGAATCCTCGTCGGTGCTGATGATCGCGAAGGTACACAACTGCAGCGGGTTGCCGAGGATATCCTCGCCCACCGCATATGTGTAGAGGTCGACCTCGGCCGCATTGCCCGATTCGGCGGATTCGCTGTACTCGGCTCCCTCGGTATTGACTCCTGCGGGGCAGATCGAGGCCGCGAGGACGTCTTCGTCGAGCTCGTGGGCGGAGGCGGGCGTGGCGAGGGTCGCTGCGACCAGTGCCATAGAGACGGCGGCGACGGTCCGGCGCAGAGTGAACACTGACATTGTTCTCCCGAAAATTCAGGCCACCCGGGCGGTGGCGTTCCATTGTGACGGGTTTTCAACGACCGTGCAGGACTTTAGTCCCGGATGGGCAATTAAGGCTTCGTGGTGGCTGTCAGATTGAATGGGCTGCTCGAGGTCGTGACCGTGGTCTTCCTGACGATCTTGGAGGTCGCGATCGACTTCTTGTAAGAAGCCCTGGCAACGGCCCTCTTCTTTGAATAGGACTTCTTGGCCGACCGCTTCTTGGTCTTGCTGTGGCCGGCCTTCTTCAGCGCCTTCGCGTACGCCTTCTTCGCTGCCTTGATCCTCTTGGTGTACTTATTCTTCGCGTACTTCTTCTGCTTTGCGCTCTTAGGGGTCGACACTTTCTTGGACGTCACGACCTTGACCGTCTGGACGGACTGGCCCGCGGCCTGAAGGGTGGGGAACGCGGAGGATGAGTAGTCGCCATAGACGGGCGGTGTGACGGTAACCTCGCCGGAGAGGGCGGTGGACACCGGCGCCGGACCCAACTGCACCGAACCGCTCAGGATGGACGAACCAGCGACTGTAGCCACGGCTGCGAAGCTGCATGCGTAGACGGAGCCTTCGCCATTGCGGATGTTGGCTCGGACGACCAAGCCGTCGGCACCCTGGCCGGCCTCGGTGGCTGCCGCCTGTACGCCGTAGACGACCTGGCCGGGATGCTGCTCGATGAGGCACGCCCGTCCTGCGAGAGCCTTGATTGCCTGCATTGTCCCAGCGGAGTAGCCGCCCGGCGCGGATGTCGGAGAGTCGGCGCGAACCGCGGCTGCCACCCCCAGCACCTCGGCGCGGGTCACTTCGGACGCCGCGGCGGAGGCGGGCGAAGCGGTCAGAGCAGCGGAGCCGATAGCGATTGAAGCGACGGCAATAACGGATCTGGACATGATGGACGTGCGCATGGAACTCCCCCGAGTAGTGCCGGCATGGACGCCGACACTCCCAGTATCGGACATCTTGTCGCCAGACGTCGGCCGGCAGTCGGGATCGGCAGGCGGTCTCCTGCGGAGTCACGAGATGTTTTTCGATTGTGGCAAGCGACGCACCTGCTCGCTGAGGGTTCTTGGCCATGTGCGCCGTACGCTCGTAGGGTGGACTGGAATGACTACGACGCTGCACTCTTCGACCTCGATGGCGTGATCACGCCGACGGCTGAGGTGCATATGCGCGCATGGGCTCAGATGTTCAATGACTTCCTGCGCGATCGAGGGGTCAGCGAGGCCTATACCGACGCTGACTACTTCACCTACGTCGACGGCAAGCCCCGCTACGACGGCGTGCGCTCGTTCTTGGCGTCCCGCAACATCGAGCTGCCGGAAGGCGATTCGTCCGACCCCGCTTCGGCCCAGACGGTCTCCGGGCTCGGCAATCGCAAGAACGACGACTTCGAGCAGATCCTGCAGTCGGAGGGCGTGGTGCCATACCCCGGCTCCGTGGCTTTGGTCGCCGCGCTCGCGAAGAGGGGCACGAAGATGGCGATCGTCTCGAGCTCCCGCAATGCCGCCGCGGTGCTGACCGCCGCCGGCATGATCGAGCACTTCCCCGTCATCGTCAGTGGCAAGGAGGCCGGCGAGCGGGGCCTGCCCGGCAAGCCCGCTCCCGACACGTTCCTCGATGCCGCGGCCCAGCTGGGCGTCCCGAAGGAGCGAGCCGTCGTGTTCGAGGATGCGCTCTCGGGCGTGCAGGCCGGCGCGGCCGGCGACTTTGGGCTTGTGGTCGGAGTCGATCGCGGGGTCGGAGCCGAGGCATTGAAGAAGCACGGCGCAGACATCGTCGTCACCGATCTGAAGGAACTGGTGTGAAAGGCCCCTCGCACCTCGCCCCGCCTCTCGGGGAGATGCTCGACCGCACACGATTCCCCCACGACGAGTGGCGTCTCGTCGAGACCCGCTACAGCGCGGACGATCTCGGCACGATGGAGTCCAACTTCACGGTCGGCAACGGCTATCTCGGCCTGCGCGGCAACGTCGAGGAGGGGCGCGACTCGCATACCCTCGGGACGTTCATCAACGGCTTCCACGAGACGTGGCCCATCCAGCACGCCGAAGAGGCGTATGGCTTCGCCCGCGTCGGCCAGACGATCGTCAATGCGCCCGATGCCAAGGTCATCCGGCTCTACGTCGATGACGAGCCGCTGCTGCTGCCGATCGCCGATCTGCTCGACTACGAGCGAGTGCTCGACTTCCGCTCGGGTGTCCTGAGCCGAGACATCGTGTGGCGCACGCCGGGTGGCAAGCGCGTACAGATCCGCTCTCGCCGCATGGTGTCATTCACCCAGCGGCACCTTGCGATCATGACCTTCGAGGTCACGATGCTCGACGACTTCGCGCCCGTCGCGATCTCGTCTCAGATCCTCAACCGCCAAGACGGCGAGGACGAGTACCACGTCGCGTCCAAGGCGCAGGGCGAAGGATTCGATCCGCGCAAGGCAGAGCAGCCCGATCGCCGGGTGCTCGAGCCGCGCCTGTCGTCCGGATCCGCCGAGACCGGACGCGTCCAGTTGGGCTTCCGCACCGCGAGCAGCGGCATGACGCTCGCCGTCGCTGCCGACCACGAGCTCGACACCGCCAACGAGTTCTCGGTCCGGATGCAGGTCGACGACGACCTCGCCAAGATGACGTATCGCATCGCCGCCGAGCCCGGTGTGCCCATCACGCTGACCAAAATCGTCAGCTATCACACGTCTCGCGGCGTGCCAGCGCGCGAGCTGGTCGACCGCTGCTCGCGCATGCTCGACCGTGTCCTCGAAGAGGGCGTCGACCGGCAGTTCGAGGATCAAAAGAAGTGGCTCGCCGACTTCTGGAAGCGCTCAGACGTCGAGATCCCCGGCCAGCCCGGCGTGCAGCAGGCGACGCGATGGAATCTGTTCCAGATCGCGCAGGCATCGGCGCGCGCCGAGGGCAATGGCATCCCGGCCAAGGGCCTGACCGGCTCGGGCTACGGCGGTCACGACTTCTGGGCCTCCGAGA
>JBBSSC010000101.1:0-7507 GCA_038242465.1 Propionibacteriales bacterium
ACTGCGAGACAATCCGACACGAACACTCGGCCGAGGTCGTTCTCAGGACTGACGGGCACGTGCCGAGGCGTCGGATCAGGCGGGGCGACCCATGGCCTCGAGCATCCCTTTCGTGGCGAGCTGGTCGGCGAGCTCGTTGTCGGGCACACCCGCGTGGCCCTTGACCCAGAACCACTCGACGTCGTGCCCCTCGCAGGCAGCCTTGAGCCGCTGCCACAGATCGACGTTCTTGACCGGCTGCTTCGACGCCGTCCGCCAGCCGTTGCGCTGCCAGCCGACGACCCACTGCGTGATGCCGCTGCGGACGTACGTGCTGTCGGTGTGCAGATGGACCGTCACAGGACGGGTTAACGCCTCCAGCGCCATGATCGGCGCGGTCAGCTCCATGCGGTTGTTGGTCGTGACCTCCGGCTCACCGCCGTACATCTCGCGCAGATGCTCGCCCTGCCGGAGCACGGCGCCCCAGCCACCCGGGCCCGGATTGGGTCGGCATCCGCCGTCGGTGTGGATGAGCACGGGCTGCTCGCTCACGCGCGCAGTACCTTCTCGATAGCCTTGCCCTTAGCCAGCTCGTCGACAAGCTGGTCGAGATGGCGGATCTTCTGCATCACGGGATCCTCGATGACCTGATCGAACTCGGCCCTGGCACGACGCTTCTTCTGCACCTTGTTGACGTAGTGGGGATAGACCGAGGCGAAGGTCGTGGTGAAGATCCGGTGCATGGGCAGAGCCTAGCTATTCGGATCACCGCGTCTCCGCGTTAACTCAGCCGGGACGGGTACGTCCCGCCCATGACCACGCTCTCTGTGAACCCCATCAGCCCCGACCCCGAAGCGCCCGTCGACGTCCCCGACGAGCCCAATCCGCCGCACGATCCGGTTACCGAGCCCGATGTGGAGGGCGACCCGCGCTAGGAGGCGTCGATCGGCGATGCGCCGCCGTACGATCGATCCGTGCCATCCCGCAAGCGAGCCGCCACGTACGCGCGTAGGCGAAAGGTACGGATGGCGAAGGTCGACCACGACCTGACCCCCGCGCAGTGGGCGGAGCTGATGTCGTCGTGGGGAGGCTGCGCCTATTGCGGAGCGGATGGCGCCCTGCAGAAGGATTGCATGCTCCCCATCTCCCGGGGCGGGCGCTACACATTGTCGAATGTCGTGCCGGCCTGCGCCTCCTGCAATGCGAGCAAGTGCAATCTCGAGGTCACGATGTGGATGCGTCGCAAAAAGCTCGACGAGAGTCGGTTCTTGCTACGGCAGCTAGAGGTGCTCGGCGACATCGTGGCGGGTGACGCGTGACTGTCCGGCGTCCGTCCCGACGCCCCCGTCGACTCGCGAATGGTTCCTCAGCATCCTAGTCTCGGGTCCGGGCCGGTAAGGTCAGCCCCAACGGGAGTGGGCGCAGTGGGTATAGGCAGGTTTCATCGAGCTGTCGGTTTGGTCATCTTGGCGGTAGCCGCGGGGGCGGCGGTGCTGCTTCGGCTCGCGGTCGCCGCTGGTGATCCAGTCGCTGAAAGCAGACCAAGCGACGGGATCCTGTTCGGCGTGTGGAACGTCGTCTATGACACTGTGGCCCCTCCAGCCGAGGTGATCCTGGCTGCGATTGCGCTAGCGCTCTTGTTCGCTGCCGGCGTCGCCCTGCTCGAGCGTCGCATCGTCAACCGCTCCCACCGGGCGACGGATCAGCGGCACAAGCCCCTGGCACCACGACTCGTGATGGCATCCACCGCTCATGTCTATGCCGGACCGGTAACTGTCACCGTGCTGATCCCAGCGCACAACGAAGAAGCCTCGCTGGGCGCGACGATCGCCTCGCTGTTCTCGCAATCGCATCCGCCGGAACGGGTCATCGTCGTCGCGGACAACTGCACGGACTCGACGGTCGCAATCGCGCGTCTGCACGGAGTCGAGATCATCAAATCCATAGAAAACACGCACAAGAAGGCCGGCGCACTCAACCAGGCGATGTCCCGGATACTCCCCCGGCTCGGCGAGAACGACGTCGTCATGGTGATGGACGCCGACACGAGTCTGGATCCCGGGTTCTTGGCCGCCGCTGTGACTCGGCTGACCGATGACCGTGCGCTGATGGCCATCGGGGGTTTGTTCTACGGCGATGACAGCCCGGGGATGCTTGCGCAGTTCCAGCGCAATGAATACATCCGGTACGGCCGGGAGATCGAGCGGCGGCGGGGACTCGTGTTCGTCCTGACGGGCACCGCTTCACTCTTCCGTCCCCGTGCCCTCCGTGCCGTTGCCGCAAGCCGCGGCCATTTCATCCCAGGCACGACCGGCGACGTCTACGACACCACCTCGCTGACCGAGGACAACGAGCTGACGATCGCCTTGAAGTCTCTCGGGGCCCTCATGATCTCCCCCGGCCGATGCACCGTCGTGACCGAGCTGATGCCAACGTGGCGCAGTCTTTGGGCCCAACGTCTGCGGTGGCAGCGCGGCGCCCTGGAGAATCTCGGCGCCTACGGCATCACGCCTCAGACTTTTAGGTACTGGGTTCAGCAGCTCGGGATCGGCTACGGCGTCATCGCACTGGGCGCGTACTTCACGCTCATGGCAGTCATGATTCTCGCGCAGGACAGCTGGGTCTGGTTCCCGTTCTGGGTGGGACTTGGTCTCTTGTTCATGGCCGAGCGAGTCGTGACGGTCTGGAAGGGTGGCTGGAAAGCGCGTCTGCTCGGGGCGACGCTATTTCCGGAGCTGCTCTTCGCCGCAGTCCTCAACCTGGTCTATGTCAAGGGCATCGTCGACATCGCGCTGGGCCGCAGCGCCAAGTGGCAACATGTCATCCACACGTTGCCAGCCGAAGCCGCACCTCGGGTGATCGGATGACGACGCACGCTGCATCGTTCTCCAGCGGCGCTCTGCTTCCCGAGTCGATCCTGCATCACAACGAGTTCGCAATCCTTGCGGCCTTCGTAGCAGTCAACACATTGATGTATGGGGCTCTGGCGTTCGCCAAGGTCCTTCCGAAGATCTACTTCAGCGACGTGCTCCACCGCAAGCGGCGACGCTCTGAGACGCGAAGTATCCACCCCGACGTCGGCCTTGACAGTGGTGAGTCGGACCTTCTTGCATCCCAGGCTGCTGACAAGATGGCTTGATGCGTCGCGTCGTTGCCCCCCTGCTAGCGGTGACCGTGGCGCTGGTGCTCGCCGACTCAGCCGTCGTGACCCTCGCGCTGCCCGACATCCTGAAGCATCTGGATGCCTCGGTCGGGCAGGTCGCCTGGGTGCTGATCGCATACAACTTGGTGCTGGGACTCTTCGCCGTGCCTGCCGCCACGGGGTTTGGGCGAGCCCAGCCGCAGATCATCAGTGCTGTCGGGATCGCGGTCTTCGCCGGCGCCTCCGCATGGTGCGCGATGGCGGGCTCGATTGACATGCTGATCGCGGCCCGGTGCGTGCAGGCGCTCGGGGGCGCGCTGGCCCTGATCGGATGCCTTGAGCTGATGGTCGAGGCATGGGGTGAGCGGCGGGGCGTCGCGGTCTGGGTCTCGGCCGGCCTGGCGGGCACAGCCATCGGACCCGTCGCGGGCGGACTGCTCACGCAGGCCATCTCGTGGCAGGCGATCTTCGTCGTGCAGGTGCCGTTCGCGGTGCTCGCGGTGCCGGCAGCGCTCGCCGTGCGCGGAACCTTTCCGCTCGTCCAGGACAGGCACCGTCCAGCGATTCGCGCCAATCTGACCCTCGCAATCTTGTCGGCGGCGCTCACGGCGGCCTCGTTCCTACTGGTACTGCTGCTGGTCGAGGGATGGCGTCACTCCCCCGCGATCGCGGCCTTGACGGTCTCCGTCGTGCCGGTTGCTGCGCTCGCCTCACGTCCTCTCGCTCGCCTGCTTCGGCCCTCGCCCGAGGTCGAGGTCGCGGCGGGCTGCTTGCTTATCGCGGGAGGTCTGGCCGCCTTGGCGATCCCACCCTCGGCCCATCTCGCCTGGACCATCGCGCCCCAAGCACTAGTCGGGCTCGGCCTCGGCCTGACGGTCGACCAGCTCACGTCTCGCGCGATGGACATGCGTCTGCCGCGTGCCCAGCACGCAGGATGGACGATCAGCGCGCGCCACCTCGGCGTCGTGATCGGACTGGCCATCCTGACGCCCGTCTTCACGGCCGACCTGCAGAATGCGCAGGCGCCAGCCCAGGAGGCGATCGCATCACTCGTGATCGACGCCCCTCTGACGGCGCAGGACAAGATAGCGGTTGCCCAAGCGCTGGGCGACGAGCTGTCGCAGCAGCAAGGAGACATCCCCGACCTGCATCCTGCCTTCGCAAAGCTGGAGCTCGACGCCGCAGAACGTCCGGCCGCGGCAGCGCTGGAGCGTGATCTCAACACTCAGCTGGAGCGGGCCGCCACACGAGCCTTCCGTGACTCGTTCCTGCTAGGGGCCGGACTCGCGCTCATCGCGCTGCTGACCGTGATCGCACCTCGTCGGCGGAGGACCGCATGAACACGTTCGTGCGCAGAGCCGGGATGCCATTGGCCGCACTGGTGCTCGTCGGCGCCGTGCTCGCGGTTCAGATTGCCAATGGCGGTGGGACGTTCGAGCCGCTGCGACCGGCCGATCCATGTGCCGAACGGGTCGTCGTCTCCAAATCCGATGGCATCGAGGGGGTGACCGAACGTCTCGTGCTGCTCGGCGTCGACGGTGCCGCATGCCAGCTGGGTGTCAGCCGTGAGGCGTTGACGCTGAAGCTCGGGCAACCGGGCACCCGCACCCACCGAGAGATCGCCGCGCTCCGCGACGGACTGCGGTCGGCGGTCGGCCGGATGAAGGAGGACGGCTCGCTGCCCCTGGCGTCCGAGCTGGTCGACGAGGCACTCGACTCGGCCGACCTCAACGGCCTCCTCAAGCGAGCTATTCGCGCGCTTCCAGACTCCTTCATCAACAAGGCCCTGAAGACCGACGACGTGCTCCTCCGCACGATCGACGACCTCGACTTGCGCGCCATCCTGGCGAATCTCAGTGACCAGGGCGACCTCAACCAGCAGGTCGAGGCCGCGGTCACCCAGGCCGTGAAGGACTCCCTCAAGGCCCGCCTCCGCGGCCTACTGTGACCGCTCTAGCCTGATCGGGTTTGCTGGCGACGAAGGGCACACGCCAGTGGGGCAACGATCTAGGACCTTGGCCGTACGTGGCGTCTCGGCGCTCGCCAAGCCCCGACTCGGTGAACCCCCACAGTCAGGACTTACGGCGCCGCAACAGGCCGCCACCGAACAGGGCCCACAGCACAAGCACGGGCTGGAAGAAGAGCCGGACGAGGCGCTTGGCGTCGGTGTCGAGGCCAAATGCGTTGGTGCCCTCGACGTACTGACCGATGTTGCCGGGAAAGATCGCTACGAAGAATGCCGCCAACAACCCGCCGATGAGCCTGCGTCGTTTGGGCAGCGCGACGAATGCGGCACCCAAGGCGATCTCGACCGCGCCGGACGCGAGCACCGTGACGTCCTCGTCGATCGGGAACCAATCGGGCACCTGTGCCTGGAACTCCCCGCGCTGCGTCGTCAAATGCAGCACACCCGCCGCGACCATCGTGGAGCCGAGGACGATGCGGGCGACGGTCTGGGCTTTGCTCATATGCGCAGCGTACGCAGGTCGGTCAATGCCGCGAACTCAGATTTGCCGACGGCGCGCGACATCATCTCGCGACCGCGGGGACGACTCGGCAGTCCTGTCAGAGCCACCCCACTTGGCGAGACGCTTGGCACTCTCGACGCGAATCAATGCTGCGAGCCCGTCGTTGAGCAACCTCGCCTCCTGTCCCCCCTCCCCGCTGAGTGTGACGTTTCAGCGGACTGTCGCGCGTGGAGACGCGCGAAAACGTCACACTCAGGGGGCTGCTTCGGTCACGGTTCGCTCTCAGACGTCAAGGCGCCGGAACCGTCACGCCGCTACTGGCGTATGTCGCTGCAGTGCAAGCAACTGTGGGTCTCGGATCAGTCAGACTTACGGTTGTTCGACTGGCAAGAGGTTTCGGGACATCTCGCTGCGCCGCATGATGAGCAGCGACTCGGCAATGCCCGACACGGCACATAGCCGGTGCGGAACGTCCGCGGGATAGCGCGCCCAGTCTCCGACGTTAAGCTGAATAGGATCGTCCGGGCTACCGGCCAGGAGGCTCCCCGAGAGCACGTACACGCACTCCAAGCTGTCTGCTTCGTGCCCCTCGGAGGTGTAGCCCTCCTCGTTGACCACGCCGTGCAGGACGTGAACGAGATCCGATCCGTACATTGTGCCCAGCGCCCGGAACTTGAAGTCCCCGTAGTCATTCCACTCGCCCTCACTGTGGCGTTGCACCACGGTGGAACCGTGCGAGCTCGGCTCCGTGACGAGCTCAGCGAGGGTCACCTCCAGCGCGCTGGCGATCGACTCGAGCGTGTCAACCGTCGGGTTGGCGTCACCCAGCTCGAGAGCCAGGAGCGTCGCTTTGGAGACCCCCGCCCGCCGGGCGAGCTCAGAGACCGACAAGCTCCGCTGTCGCCTGAATCGTCCCGTGTTCTGACCGATGAATCCGCGCGGTGACTGCATACGTGACTTCAACTCCCGGATCAGACACCCTTCCGGCCGGACGTGGCTGTCAGAGCTGAGAAGTGGTTCTCGATGTGCGAGCCTATCGGCAAAACACCCGCCTTGACGGTTAAGTCGGCAGTGGCCACCGCCCGCAACGCGATCAGCTCGCCGGATCGAGATCGAGGATTTGCTTGCCCACGTTCCTGCCCTCGAACAGTCGCATCAGAGTGCGGGGGAAATCGGCGATCGTGCCGTGAACGATGTCCTCGACATTCTTGAGCGTGCCATCGGCAAGCCACTGGGCAAGCTGGGCGACTGCCTCCGCATACCTGTCCTCGTAGTCGAAGACGATCAGCCCTTCCATCCGAGCGCGTTTGATCAACAAAGCTCGGTAATTTATCGGCCCGGGCGCGACCTCGGTTGCGTTGTATTGCGAGATAGCGCCGCAGATGACGACCCGGGACTTCATCGACAGATTCATCAACCCCGCGTCGAGCACCTCGCCGCCGACGTTGTCGAAGAACACGTTGAACCCGTCGGGAGCATGGCGTCGCAGCTCCGCAGCCACGTCCGCGCCCTTGTAGTCGACCGCTGCATCGAAGCCGAGCTCGTCCACGAGGTACGCGCACTTCTCGCTGCCACCGGCCGTGCCGACCGCCGTGCCGCCCAAGGCCTTGACGATCTGCCCGACGGTGCTGCCGACGGCGCCCGCCGCACCGGAGACGAGCACGGTCTGTCCCGGCTTGAACTCCCCTACATCGAGGAGGCCGAAGTAGGCGGTGATTCCCGTGATGCCGAGCACGCCGAGATATGCGCTGGTCGGCACGTCGAGCAACTGGTCGATGATCTCGACACCTGCACCGGTGCTGATCGCGTACTCCTGCGCGCCGAAATCGCCCGTGACCAGGTCACCGACCGAGTACTCCGGATGCTTGGAATCGACGACTTCGCCGAGCGCGAATGCGCGCATGACGGCGTCGATCTC
>JBBSSC010000102.1:0-7500 GCA_038242465.1 Propionibacteriales bacterium
ACCTGAGGGCTGGTGCATCATGATGCGCGCGTGGGGCAGCGCATAACGCTTGCCCGCGGTGCCGGCCGCCAGCAGGAACTGGCCCATGGAGGCGGCCAGGCCCATGCCGAATGTGGCGACATCGTTGGAGATGAACTGCATCGTGTCGTAGATCGCCATGCCCGAGTCAACCGACCCGCCCGGCGAGTTGATGTACAGGTAGATATCAGCCTGCGGATCTTCTGCGTTGAGCAGGAGCATCTGTGCGCAGATCGCGTTGGAGTTCGAGTCACGCACCTCAGAACCCAGGAACACGATGCGTTCCTTGAGCAGTCGCTGGTAGATGTGGCCGTCGAGATCCGAGGGACCGGCCTCTCCCGCCATGGATGTCGGTCTGGGGTTCGATGGAGTGTTCACATTCCCAAACCTAGACGGCACCGAGGACCAACACACGCAAAAACACGGCTGTTCGCTGATGGCATACGCCCACCCCTCCGCTGACGAGGTGGTTACTGCCCCTCGACGAGGGGGTTACTGCCGAAGCGAACGGCGTTAACCCCCTCCTCACAGGGCAGTAACCACCTCGTCAGCGTTCGGATTGGGATTTGATGGCTGCCAGCGTGCGGTGCATTCCGTCGAGTAGCTCGACATCGTGGTTGTCGGCGCCGCCCATCGCGAGCTTCGAGACCAGGCGGATGACCAGCGAGGGGTTGACGAGGGCCGAGCGCCGCTCGGTCAGCAGCGTGCCGCCGGGGATCGGTTCGATGTCATACGACCACTCGACATCGGTGGGGACGACGTGGAACGCAAGGGCGCCGCGGCCGTCGTCATGCGCCAGGTCCTTCCAGCGGGTGATGCGCGACAGCGTGGGCCAGATGAAGGCTTTGCGGCGGTTGATGTTGATGACCCGACTCTCAATCGCCGGCTTGCCGATCGGCCAGGCCGCGATCAGCTCGGGGCTGCGGCGGCACATGGCGCGCAGGTCCGAGACAGCGGCCCAGACCTCGCTCGGGCTAGCCGCGATCTCGACGGAAGCCGCGAGTGGGGGCTGCCCCATCAGGCGCGCTCTGCCTCGGCCTTGATGCGCTCGAGCGTGCGGCGGATACCTGCCGCGAGCGATGCCTCGAACTCTGGCGTGCCGCCGAGAATCGTGTTGGTTAGCACATTAGACAGCTTGGTAACGCCCTGAGGGACCCTGCGGCTCTCGGTGAGCCGTGTACCGGTAACCGTCTCCTGGAGCTCGTATGTCCAGACCGTGCGGTTCTCGACGACCCGGAAGGCGAGCTTGCGGCGCGGTTCGAAGTGCACGACTCTGGCATTCGTCGGCCAGCGCTTCCAGCCCTGCTTGTTGAGGTTGAGCGTGCGAGCGCCGTGCTTGACCTCGCCGCCGAACACGACCATCCGGGTGCACTGCGGGCTCCACTCCCCCATGCGCTTGAGATCGGACACGATGGCCCACACGGCGGCAGGCGGGGCGTCGATGTCGATGCTGTCCTCGATGAGGGCCTGGTTGACCATGGTGCTCCTTGTGGTGGGGATGCCCGGTGCTTAGGATGCCCGAGCCTACCCAGATAACGCAATGATGTCAGCCGTGGCGCGGCGAAGGCAACTGCTTCGGTGCCCGATATCGCGCATTGATCCACTCGATGATCCAGTCGCCGATCTGCGGATGATTGAGCAACGCGAAGTGATGTGCGCTCGCTAGATACTCGAAGCGCGCACCCTCGACGACAGCTCCTGCGCGACCGACGCCGGTAGCCGATGAGAAGTGCACCAGCAGATCGCCCAGCACCGAGCTGAGCGGATGACGCTGCGATGCGCCGAGCGTCGCGGCGACGAAGTGATACTCCGCATTGGCGAGAGGAGCTGCCGCGATGCGGTCGAGGCCCCACTGGCCCGTGAGATCTTGGCCGATCCACTCATCGCGCGAGATGTAGCCGTGCCGCAGGTCGACGATGCCGGCCGAGCGCTGGTCGAGGATCGCACCGAAGGGTGCCGACTCGGGCCAGAACCGCAGCATGCGCGAGCCCAGGTGGGCGGCCTTCTCGAGGTTGGCACCCGTGTGCGGCGTGCCGAGGCAGATGACATCGCGCACGAGGTGCTGCCAGGTCTGCCCGGCGGCGGTCGCATAATTCGTGGCCGCCCGCGCGACGAGCCCGCCCATCGAATATCCGACGAGCGTGATGCGAGTAACCGGCACGGGCCAGTGAGCGACGAGCTGCTGGATCAACGTGTCGAGGTGAAGGCCGTTCTCGGAGATGTGCAGACCGGTGTTGTAGCGGATCATGACGGGCGTGCCGTCGGTCTCGGCGCTGATCCGCTCGGCATAGGTCGTGCCGTGGACCTTGGCGCCCTTGGCCCAGGACTCCTCGTTCTCACACAAACCGTGCACGAACACGACCAAATGCCCCGAGCCGTCGCGGAAGGCCTCGGTCAAGGGCCAACCCGTCGCGGGGATGTCGGCGCCATCGACGCGAACGGCCATCGTGATGGCCTGCGGATCGTCGAGCATCCGGAGCTCGTCGCCGATCAGGCCGTTCACGGCCGCGACTACCCGGCGGCCGCGGGGGCTCGACTCGATGGGGCGTCCCACTCCACGCGTCGCGAGCGCGCGGATAGATCCGCTGGAGACGCGCAGGACACCGGAGACCGCGCCGTACACGGAGGTCACGGCTGCGTCGTGCAGCGATTCGGGGACACGGCCACCGACGATGCGGGTCGCCTGGAACATCCGAGAAGAGATCGCGCGGTGCAGATCGCGGGCGGTCCCGACGATCAGCCGATCGCTGTAGTCCAGAGCCAGCGCCGCGACATCAGTCGTACGTGCAGGTTCGCCGGGCATGTTCCCATACTGCCGGTATCCGGCAAACATGAGAACAGCCCGGCGACGAGGCGTGGGTCACGCCTCGGTGGAGTCCTCTGCATCGTCGTCGCCGATCGTGCCGTCGGCACGCAGCTTCGACAGCTCGATGACATTGCCCGACTTGTCGGTGACCTTGGCGCCCTCGACGAGCGAGGCGAGCGCCTTGCCGCGCAGGACTTCGTTGACCATCTCGGGCACGTGGTTGTGCTCCATGATGTGCTGAATGTACGAGTTGGGGTCTTCGCCCGACTGCTGCGCGCGGCGCATGATGTGCTGCGAGAGCTCGCTGTCATCGATGCCGAACTCCTCGTCGGCAACGACCTGGTCGAGCACGAACTGGGCGATCAGCGAGTCGCGGACACGCTTCTCAAGCTCGGCCTCGAACTCGTCGACCGTCTGCTCTTCATCATCGAGGTACTGCTGGAACGGGACGCCGGCCTGAGCGAGCTGCTGCTCGATCTGCTGACGACGGCTCGTGATCTCCTCTGCGACGAGGCTCTCCGGCAGCGGGGCGTCGATCTTGCTGACGATCTCGTCGAGGACGAGGTCGCGGGCCTCATTGGCCTGCTCCATGCGCTTGCCGCGGGTGACGCGCTCGGTGACGTCGGCGCGAAGCTCCTCGATCGTGTCGAACTGCGACGCGGTCTGGGCGAACTCCTCGTCGAGCTCGGGCAACTGCTGCTCTTTGACGTCCTTGACGGTGACGGTGACGTCGACGTCTTCGCCGGCCAGGTCACCACCGACGAGCTGCGTCGTGAACGTCTTGGTCTCGCCGGCCTTGAGGCCGATGACAGCCTCGTCGAGGCCTTCGAGCATCGTGCCCTTGCCGACCGAGTACGGCATGCCAGCGGCCTGCGCCTCGGCGATCTCCTCGCCGTTCTGCGCTGCGGACAGATCAACGGTCAGGAAGTCGCCGTCGACAACGGCGCGGTCGACCTCGGCGAACGTCGCGAAACGCTCCTGAAGTGCGGAGAGCTGCTCTTCGATGTCATCATCGGAGACCTCGGCGTCCTCGACCGTGACCTCGATCGACGAGACGTCGGGCACCGTCAGCTCGGGACGGACGTCGAGCTCGGCGGTGACCACGATGGGCTCGCCGTCTTCGAACGTCGACAGATCGATCTCGGGCTGGCTCAGCGGCTGCAGCTTGGTCTCGACCAGCGCCTCGCTGTACCAACCGGGGAGGGCCGCATTGAGGGCCTCGTCGAGGACGGCACCGCGACCGACGCGCTGGTCGACGATCGCTGCAGGGACCTTGCCCTTGCGGAAGCCGGGGATCGTGATCTGCGAACCGATGGTCTTGTACGCGGCGTCAAGGCTGGGCTTGAACTCCTCGAACGGCACCTCGATGGTGAGCTTGACCCGTGTCGGGCTCAGTGTCTCGGTGGTGCTTTTCACGTGGATGGCTCCTGTGCTGTTCTGGATGACTGAAATAGGGGCGCCGCGGCGGACCCTGGCCCCGCCTAAATGACGACATCCCAGTCTCTCATGAACACGAAGGGGCCCGGAATTCGCCACCGGTCTCACAAGTGGTGCGACGGTGCACTCAACCGCCAGCACCACCATTTGTCGGGATGACAGGATTCGAACCTGCGACCTCACCGCCCCAAACGGCGCGCGCTACCAAGCTGCGCTACATCCCGTAGCCGCGCCAGTCTAGAGGACAGCCCCAGACGCCATCACAGCTGTGTGCACCTCAGCGCATCTGCGATGACGTTGTGCAGGGTCGAGGGGGCGTTCCGGCTGACCGGTTCACGCTCGCGCCGACGCATGTGGCATCATGGTTTCGCTGCTCCGGCAGCACTGCGGACGTAACTCAATTGGCTAGAGTCTCTGCCTTCCAAGCAGAATGTTGCGAGTTCGAGTCTCGTCGTCCGCTCGTCTGAAGGGCCCCTCCCGAGGGGCCCTTCGTCATTTCCCCAGCAGTATCCGACCCAGGAAAAGACGATCTCAGGACAGCGCGGTGCGGCGCTCATCGCCAGGGGTCTCCTCGATGCGAGGATTGAGCGCGGCGGACCGGCTGAGCATCAGCACAGCCCGATCGTCGTCGCCGGCACTGACGAGTTTGAGGATCTTGCGTGGAGCGTCCGCGAATCCTTCGTCGACGATCTCCTTGGCGCTCTCGCGAAGCCATTCGATACCCGCGGTGAAATCCTGGGTGCGCGACTCCACGACTCCGTCGGTGTAGAACATCAGGGCATCGCCGTCGCCCAGCGTTCCAATGGTCTGGCGGAAGTCGGGATGCCTCATGATGCCCAGCGCAGTGCCACGCGCTCCGTCGGCGATCCACTCCCTATCAGTCGCGCTCCAGCGCAGGGCGGGCGGGTGACCCGCATTGATGATCGAGTACTCGCCGGTCCGCAGATCGATCAAGACATGCACCGCCGTGGCGAAGCCCTCGTCCCAACTCTGTCGCATCAGGAAGTCGTTGGCGGCGGCGAATAGTCCGAGCGGCGGCAGCGCACCGATCAGTCCGCCGAGCGCTCCTGCGAACTGCAGGGATTGAGTTCCAGCCGCGACGCCCTTGCCGCACACGTCGACGAGCACCATCTCGAGGCGGGTCTCGTCGTCCGACAAGTTGGCGACCAGGAAGTCGCCCGCGAACTTGGCTCCCCCGGCCGATGACATCGCGGTCTGCGAGCTCCAGCCTTCTGGGAGCGGGGGGACGATGCCCTGCGCCTGCAGCTTGTCGCGGAGGTCGACCAGCATCGCTTCGCCGAGCGGGCCGGGCAGCCCACTTCGATGACGGCTGGATTCGTATAGGACGATCGCCGCGACGATCGCCATCGTGACCAGGGTGCTGATCCGCCCGGCGGTGATGCCCTCCACGCCCTGGTCTACAGCCCGGATGTACTCGCGAACGACTGTGATCGCTATGAACACGCCGATGCAGGCTACCAAGATCAGCAGCGGTTTGTACCGCAGCGCCAAGGTGCCTAGCAGCAGCGGGATCACGAATGTTGCGGCCGGAAAGATCGAGTAGCTGATGAGTGAGGCGATCAGGATCAGCACCGAGAAGATCAGCAGCGCGACAACGACCGCGACCTGTCCCTCGGCCGTGCCCGTGCGCCACCGCACGATGCGGTCATCGAGGTAAGCCGCCACTGACGGAAAGGCGCGGCGCGAGTGTGACGTCACGCTCAAGAGCCTATCGACGTTACTGACAGCTAGGACACCAAAAGAGGTTTCTTCCAGCGATGACACGGCGTCTGATCGGCGTGTCGCACACGAGGCAGCCCTGGTCATCGCGCCGATAGACATAGACCTCACCGCCGTGATCGTCGGCCCGCGGATCACGACCCATCGCCTCGGGCTCGTGCTCGGGTCGCACGGTGTCGATGCGTCCTCGCTCGACGCCGACTCGCATCAGCATCACCAGGTCGTCCCACATGGCCTGCCAGCGGACTCGCGGGATGCGACGTCCCGCCGTCATGGGCGCGATCCCCTGCCGGAACAGCACCTCGGCGCGGTAGACGTTGCCGACTCCCGCAAGCACGCTCTGATCCATCAGCAGAGCCGCGATCGAGACGCTCGACTTGTGGATACGGTGCCACGCCCGGTCCGGATCGGCGTCCGGCCTCAACGGATCGGGGCCGAGGCGCGCGAGAATCGCGTCGACCTCCGGCGGAGCCAATAGCTCGCACGTGTTGGGGCCTCGAAGGTCAGCGGTCGAGCCCGCCTCGAGCCGCCATCTGACCTGGCCCACGACAGGTCGCCCCACGCCGGACGAGATCGCGAAGCTCCCGTAGAGACCCAGGTGGATGTGCACCTGCTCGGGGACATCCGCGAACGAGACGAATAGATGCTTGCCGAATGCCTCAGTCTCGGACAGCAATCGGCCGTCCAGCCGCGCCGCCTCCGCAGCGAAACGGCCCTGCGGGCTGGACGAAACCACGGCCTGCCCCGCGAAGCTTCCGCTCAGGTCGGCGGCGAGCCGGTGGAGCGTGTGTCCCTCAGGCAAACTCGCCGGTCTCCTCGTACGCCAGCAGCATGTCGATGCGGCGCTGGTGGCGGGGCGCATCGCTCCACGGCGTGGTTAGGAATGCCTCGACGATCGCGGTGGCCTCGTCTGCGGTGTGCATGCGGGCACCGACCGCGACGACCTGCGCATTGTTGTGCTGCCGCGCCAGCGATGCGGTCTCAGTGCTCCACGCGAGCGCGGCGCGCGCACCCTTGACCTTGTTGGCAGCGATCTGCTCGCCATTGCCCGAGCCACCGATCACGATCGCGAGCGAGCCCGGCTCGGCGACGGCGGCGGCCGACGCGGCGACGCAGAACGGCGGGTAATCGTCGTCAGCGTCATATGCGTGAGCGCCGTGGTCGACGGGTTCATGGCCATTGGCCGTGAGCCAGGCGATCAGATGGGTCTTGAGCTCGAAGCCTGCGTGGTCGGCGGCGATGTGGATGCGCATGGAGCCATTCTCCCAGCCCGGCTTCAGCCGTCGACACCGGCAAAGCGGTCGTGGAAATAAGCGGCGAAAGCATCGGCCGACTCGCGTCCCGAGAAGCCGCCCAGAACGCTCTGGCGCAGCTCTTCGCGTGCGCCGGCGAGGCTGTCTTCGCCCAGCATGTCGGCGAGCACCTCCTCGGCACCGGCCAAATCGCGCAGCAAGATGTAGGCGCCGTTGGCGACCGAGAACCGCTCGCGGAACTCCTCA
>JBBSSC010000103.1:0-7458 GCA_038242465.1 Propionibacteriales bacterium
AGCATGAAGGGCCCGTTGGGTCTGTGGATCACGGGCGCCGATTACCACGACCTCGCGATGGTCAAGCGCACGTGGCGAGGCCGCTGGAAGTCGGTCGTAGCAGCGTGGCGCGTCTCCTCCAACGTCGTGCGCCGTCGCCACATGGCGACGGGTGGACGGGCGCTGGTCGCTCGCATGCGGATGGCGCTCAAGGATGCCGGCATCCCGCTGTGGCTTGGCACCCCCATGACGACCCTGATCGTCGAGGGCGGCCGCATCGTCGGCATCGAGGTCGAGCGCGATGGCTCGACGCAGCGCATCCGCGGGCGCAAGGGCGTCCTGCTGGCCTGTGGCGGTTTCGACCACGATCCCGAGCTGCGCGAGACCTATCTGCCCGAGGGCGGCCGCGCGAATCACAGCCTTGGCGCCCGCGAGAACACCGGCGACGGCATCGTCGCGGGCATCAAGCTCGGTGCAGCGGTCGACTTCATGGACGATGCCTGGTGGATGCCGAGCGTCGAGCACCCCACCGGCGCGACGATCCCGCTGGTCTCCGAGCGGGCCATCCCCGGTCAGATCATCGTGTCGACTGACGGACGCCGCTTCACCAACGAGGCCGCTCCGTACGTTAATTTCGTCCACGACCAGCTCGAGGGCAAGCATCTTGTGGCCTGGTGCGTCATGGATTCCCGCGCTCGCTCGCGGTACCCGTACGCGCAGATCCTGCCGGGAGCACCGTTCCCGAAGTCGTTCTACGCATCGGGCCTCGTGCACCGCGCCGACGATCTGGCCACACTGGCCCGCTCGATCGATGTGGACGAGAAGAACCTGGTCGAGACGGTCGAGCGGTTCAACGTCTTCGCCCGCGCCGGCGTCGACGGAGACTTCGGCCGAGGGGCGTCGGCGTACGACCAGTACTACGGCGATCCGAACTTGAAGAACCCCAATCTCGACGTCATCGGCAAGGCTCCGTACTACGCGATCCGCATCCAGATCGGCGATCTGGGCACCAAGGGCGGGCTGGTCTGCGACGAGCACGGCCGCGTCCTGCGCGAGGACGGCTCGGTCATCGAGGGCCTCTACGCGACGGGCAATGCGAGCGCGTCGGTCATGGCCAACGAGTACGCGGGTCCGGGCGCGACGATCGGTCCCTCGATCGTCTTCGGCTACATCGCAGCACGTCACGCGCTGACCGGACGGGACGCCTGAGCCGTGGCGAAGGTACGCGTCGTCGAGGTGGTCCGCGAGACCGCCGAGGCGCACACGCTTGTGCTGGAACCAGTCGGTGGGGAACGGTGGGACTACCGTCCCGGCCAGTTCCTCACTGTCAGGGTGCCGTCCGACCGTGATGGGGGAGCGGCCCGTTGCTACTCCCTGTGCTCCTCGCCGGTCCGCGACGACCAGCTCAAGGTCATGGTCAAGCGGACGCACGAGGGTTATGCGTCCAACTGGTTGTGCGATCACGTCGACAAGGGGCACGAGCTCGAGGTGCTTCCGCCGGCGGGCACCTTCGTTCCTCGGGACCTCGACACGGACTTCCTGCTGCTGGCAGGCGGCAGCGGCATCACGCCGGTGCTGTCGATCCTCAAGACCGCGCTGCACTCCGGCTCCGGGCAGATCGCGCTGATCTACGCCAACCGCGATGAGTCGTCGGTCATCTTCCGCGATGAGCTGTTGTCGCTCGTCGCGGAGTTCCCCGGACGGCTTGCGGTGGTGCACTGGCTCGAATCGGTTCAGGGCCTGCCCACCGATGCAGGGCTCAAGGCGCTGGTGGCGCCTTACACCGGCCGCGAGGCATTCATCTGCGGGCCGGCACCGTTCATGAATCTTGCGGCGCGCGTTATGGAAGAGGTCGGTGCTCCGCGCGAACGCGTGCACCAAGAGATCTTCACCTCGCTGGCCGGCGATCCGTTCGCCGAGGTGCCGGTAGTCCTCGGCGGTGACGGCGAGGACGGCGAGACGGCCGAGCTGGTCGTCGAGCTCGATGGCGACGTCACGACGCATGTGTGGCCTGCCGGCGCGATGCTGCTCGACGTCCTGCTCGCAAGTGGTGTGCAGGCGCCGTTCTCGTGCCGCGAAGGCGCGTGCAGCGCCTGTGCCTGCGTCGTCCAGGAGGGCACCGTCGAGCTCGAACACAACGAAGTCCTCGACAAGATCGACCTGGAGGAAGGGATCATCCTGTCCTGCCAGGCCCGCGCCACGTCCCCCGTCGTCAAGGTCACATTCGACGCCTGATCCGGCCCCCTGCGGAAGGTTCCCAGTGACCGGGAACACTTCGGCGGGCGGGGCGGCCCCAATGACACCGTGAAATCAACGTCCTTCAGGAGGTCCCATGTCCAACCCCGCCCTTGCAGCCGTCGAAGAACGCGCTGAGGAGATCGCCGCTCTCGCCGAGTCGAATGAGAAGCTCGGCCGTCTCGACGACGCATCCGCCAAGCTGCTGCGCGACACCGGTGTCATCCGGATGCTGCAGCCCGCCAAGTACGGAGGCGCCGAGGCGCATCCGCGTGATTTCGCCGAGACCGTGATGCGGATCGCCTCGCTGGACGGCTCTGCAGGCTGGGTCGCCGGCATCGTCGGCGTGCATCCCTGGGAGATGGCGATGTGCGACGAATCGGTCCAGGAAGAGATCTGGGGCGAGGACAACGACACCTGGATCGCCTCGCCGTATGCGCCGATGGGCATCCTGCGTCCCGTCGATGGCGGCTACATCTTCAACGGCCGCTGGCAGTTCTCGTCGGGCACGGATCACTGCCAATGGATCTTCCTCGGCGCCTTCATGGGCGATGCGGAGGGCAATCGCACGATGCCGCCGCAGAACTACCACGTCATCTTGCCGCGCTCGGACTACGAGATCGTCGAGGACAGCTGGGATGTCGTTGGGCTCCGCGGTACGGGCTCGAAGGACATCATCGTCAAGGACGCATTCATCCCGGAGAACCGGGTCATGGCATTCGCTGGTTTCCTCGACGGATCGCATCCGCGGAACGCCGGACTGACCAGCCCGACCTATCACATCCCGTTCACGACGGCGTTCCCGATGGGCATCACGAGCGCCGTCATCGGCATTGCGGAGGGTGCGCTCGCGGCGCATCTGGCCTATCAGCGCACGCGCGTCCAGGTGACCGGCACCAGGGCGACCGAAGACCCGTACGTCCTGTCGACGGTCGGCGCGGCGGCCGAGGAGATCAAGGCCTCGCGCATCTCGATGCTCGACAACGTCAGCCGCTTCTACGACGCCGCCGAGGCGGGTGTTGAGGTGAGCTTCGCCGATCGTGCCGCGTCGCGACGTACGCAGGTCGCGGCAGCGTGGCGCGCAGTCCGCGCCATGGACGAAGTCGTGGCCCGCTCCGGCGGCAACGGCATGCGTATGGACAACCCCATCCAGCGCTTCTGGCGTGACGGACACATGGGACTGGCTCACGCGATCCACGTTCCCGGCCCGGTCATGCACGTGTCTGCGCTGACAGACGTCGGCGTGACGCCGCCCCCCGGCCCGCTGCTTTCGATGATCTGAGGAGAAGACCTATGACTGACATCCGAGGACTCGGCTACCTGCGCGTCCAGACCACTGACGTAGCCCGCTGGCGTGAGCTGACGGTCGAGGCGCTCGGCCTCGCAGAAGGCACGGGCCCTGTGGCCGACGGCCTGTACCTGCGCATGGACGAGCGCTCCGCCCGCCTGATCGTCCTGCCCGGCACGAGCGATCACGTGCTCGCCGTCGGCTGGGAGGTGCGCGACCAGTTCGCGCTGGCTCGCGTTGGACGTGCCGTCGAGGCCGCCGGCTTCGGCGTCAAGATGCTGACCCAGCAAGAGTGCGACGAGCGTGCCGTCGAGGCCGCGATCACATTCGAGGACCCCACGGGCACACCGGTCGAGGTGTTCTTCGGCCCTGTGCTAGACCACAGCCCCGTGCGGACCAAGTGGACCCAGAACTTCGTGACTGAAGGTCAGGGCATGGGCCACGTCGTGCTGCCGACGATGCAGATGGACGACACGATCTCGTTTTACACCGAGGTGCTCGGGTTCCTGCCGCGCGGCTCGATCCGCGTCGGCGGACCGCAGTCCGACGGCAAGCCCCCGCGTCGTGTGCGCTTCATGGGCGTCAACAAGCGTCATCACAGCCTCGCGATCTGCCCCGCGCCGCACGGTGAGGAGCCCGGCCTCGTCCACCTGATGATGGAGGTCGACTCCCTCGACGCCGTCGGCCGTGCGCTCGACGAGGTCAACAAGCTCGGCTTCTCGCTGTCGTCGACGCTGGGGCGTCACACCAACGACAAGATGGTGTCGTTCTACGTCCGCGCGCCGGGTGGCTGGGATCTCGAGTACGGCACAGAAGGCATGGTCGTCGACGAGAGCTTCTACACCGCCGAGGAGATCACGGCCGACTCGTACTGGGGCCACGACTGGTCCGGGTCCGAGCCGCTGGCCGCGTTCTCACCTCCCGTTCGCTGACGTGACGGACGTAGTCACCTGCGACGTCCTCGTCGTGGGCTTCGGCTGCGCCGGCGCGACCGCGGCGATCCAGGCTGCCGAAACCGGCGCCTCTGTCGTCGTGCTGGAGCGTGCCAGCGCACCCGGAGGTTCTTCCGCGCTCTCCGGCGGCGAGATCTATCTGGGCGGCGGCACGGCGGTGCAGCAGGCTTGCGGCGTCAAGGACTCCGCGGAGTCGATGCTGGCCTTCTTAAGCGCGGCCCTGGGTCCGCATGCGGACGAGCAGAAGCTGCGGCTGTACTGCGATGGATCGGTCGAGCACTTCGACTGGCTCGTCGCGCACGGCGTGCAGTTCAAACCCTCGCTGTATGAGGGGCTGACGTGGATGCCGCCCACCGACGACGGCCTCATGTGGCTGGGCGAGAACAGCTGGCCGTTCACGACGCTTGCCGAGCCCGCACCGCGCGGGCATCGCGGAGCCATGCCGTACTACGCGGGCAAGATCGTCATGGATGCGCTGATCGCCGCCGCCGCGACAGCGGGCGTCGTGACCCACGTCGACACCCGCGCCACATCGCTCGTTGTCGAAGACGCCGTCGTCGTCGGCCTGCGCGCCAGGCGGTTCGGTGAGGACGTCGAGTATCGCGCGAGCCAGGGCGTCATTCTTACGACCGGCGGCTTCGTCGACAACGACCGGATGCTAGCCGATCACGCACCCGCTCTGCTGGGTCGCGGCAAGGTCAGCGACGGACTCGACGACGGCAGTGGCATCAACATGGCCCTCGAGGTGGGTGCCGCCACGCGTCGGATGAGTGCGCACGAGACCGCGCTGACCTATCTGCCGGCGTTGGCCGCCCGCGGAATGGTCGTCAATGCTCGCGGCCAGCGTTTCGTCAACGAGGACTCGTACCCCGGCGTCGTGAGCCATGCTGCGGTCACGCACCAGCCTGCGCCGTACTGGGTCATCGTGGACGAGGTGGGCCTCGAGGACGTCCCTGAGCGCGAGCGCTGGGGTGTGCGTCCGTCGTACGCCTCGGAGGATCTCGAGGAGCTCGGCGAGGAGCTCGGCATGCCGGCAGGTGCGTTGGCAGCGACCGTCGCGGCGTATAACCGCGATGCGGAGCAGGGCCAGGACACCTGGTTCCACAAGATCGAGCATTGGCTGCGTCCGTTGGAACCGCCGTTCGTGGCGATCGACATCGCGGCCGGATTCCACCCTGGGGGCGGCGACAGCGGTGCGGGCGACGATGGCGTCGCGGGATTCACGCTGGGTGGCCTACACGCGACGCCCGACGGAAGGGTGCTCTCGTGGGCCGGTGACCCGATCGGCGGGCTCTACGCCGCGGGACGGGCGACCTCGGGCATCCACGGCGACGGCTACATCAGTGGCACCTCGCTCGGCGACGGCACCTTCTTCGGCCGCAGGGCCGGGCGCACAGCCGCGGGTGCGCAGTGACCGCCGTGGCGGGACGGTTCACGGATCGGCGCGTCCTGCTGACGGGTGCCGCCTCCGGCATCGGTCGTGCGACGGCCGCCCGGCTGGTGGCCGAAGGCGCTGCGGTCTTCGCGGTGGATCGCGACGAGGCGGGACTGGCGGCCACCGCCGAGCAGTGCTCCGGACCGGGACGCATCATCACCGCGGTTTGCGATGTCACGTCTGAGGACGAGGTCATCGCGTCGGTCGCGCGAGCCGTCGGTGAGCTCGGCGGACTGGACGTGGTGGCGAATGTGGCCGGCACGCACCGGACCACACCCATCGAGTCACTCAGCGTTGCCGATCTGCGCGAGCTCTTCGAGGTCAATCTTGTCGGTACCGCGCTGTTCTGCCGCGAGTCCGTCGCCCACCTGGGCCGCGGTGGCGTCATCGTCAACGTCGCATCGAGCTCGGCCGCACACGGCAACCCCTATATGTCGGCATACTCCGCCTCGAAGGGCGCCGTGCTGGGCTTCTCACTCAGCCTCGCCGCCGAGCTCGTGGCGCGCGGTATCCGCGTCGTGCCGGTCTCTCCGGGGACCGTCACGACCCCGTTGACGGCGGCGGTCGTTCCCGGCGATCTCGACTTCAGCTATTACGGCCGCATCCGTTCCCTGATGGGGGAGGCGAGGCCCGAGCAGATCGCCGGCGTCATCGCCTTCGCCGCCTCCGACGACGCGTCGTACCTCACGGGTGCGGAGCTGCGCGTCGATGGCGGCTCCCACACCTGACATCCCCCCGAACCGAGGAGTTTGCATGACGACACAGAATCGACCGTTGGCAGGCCGCGTGGCGCTGGTGACCGGCGCAGGCCAAGGCGTCGGCCAGGGCATCGCTCTGGCGCTGGCCACAGAAGGCGTCTCGATCGCCGTGCTGGGTCGCACCGCCGCGAAGCTGGAGGAGACGTGCCGCCTGCTCCGCGAACGTGGCGTCGACGCCGAGGCAATCGAGTGCGATGTCGCTGACACCGAGGCCATCCCGGCCATCGTCGATGCCGTCGTGGCGCGCTTCGGCCGGCTCGACATCCTGGTCAACAATGCCTGGGCGGGCGCGCACGGCCCGTTGCTGGAGCTCAGCGACCACGCGTTCCAAAAGGGCTTCAAGACGGGCCCGTATGCGGCTTTCGCATTCATGAAGGCGGCCCATCCGCACCTCAAGGCTCATGGTGACGGCTCGATCGTCAACCTTGTGACGTCCGCGATGGTGCGCTGGGACCCGACGACGTACGGCGCCTACGCGGCCGCCAAGCAGGCGCTGCGTTCGCTGACCCGGACTGCCGCAGTGGAATGGGCTCCTGATGGCATCCGGGTCAACTCGATCGCCCCGCATGCGCTGTCACCAGGGCTGGAGCGGTGGACGCAGAACAAGCCGGAGGAAGCCGCCGAGTTCGTCGCGACGATCCCGATGCGCCGGATCGGCGACTGCGAGCAGGACATCGGTCGCGCCGTCGTAGCCCTCGTAGGCCCCGACATGCGGTACTTCACCGGCGCGACCGTGCCCCTCGACGGCGGCCAGGCCTTCTTCGGCTGAACCCGCTTCCCCGCTGAGTGTGACGTTTCTGCGACTCGTCC
>JBBSSC010000104.1:0-7452 GCA_038242465.1 Propionibacteriales bacterium
CCGTGATGGCCGCCGCGATCTCGGCGGTCGCCGGGAGCCACTCGGTGTCGCGGTCGAACATCGTGCGGACGACGGACTCGAGGTGAACGGGGTCCCATGAGACTCGCGGCTGTGCACCGACGACGGGCAGCCGGTCGGCGACGACGACGACGCGATCGGGACGCATCGCGATGGCATCGGGCGTGCGAGGAAGTGCCAGCAGGTCGACATCGCGGACTAGCAGGATGCGCGGAGTCAACGGCGCACCCAGCAGATTCCACGACGTCACACCGCGCGCCATGAGCTCGAGCACGTCAGCGCGCGGATAGTGGCGCTGGCGCGAGGAGAAGCGCAGGGCGTCGGCCCGGGCAACGCCCACGGTCAGTCCCGCATCGGCGAGCGCTGCGATCTCAATCGCCAGGCCCGTCGAGGCCTGGGGGCCGGGACGCGGATCGGCAAGGACGACGACGTCGGGAGCCAGCTCAGGGTATGTCGTGCCCTCGAGCTCGGGCGGGGCCGGGAAGGTGCGGCGGCCATCGGCATCGGGGGTCGTGGGCGGCGTGCCTTCTGTCACGATCGCGTGATGCCAGTGGCGAAAGGCCGAGTGGTACGACGCGCGGGCCGGTCGGTGCCAGCTCGGTCTGAAGTCTTCGCGCGATAGCGATCCATCGGTCAGCTGGTACAGAGACAACGGCTGCTTGAGCGTCAGGACGGCATCGCGCCCGAACACTGCCGCGATGCGCTCGATGTACTCGGTGTCGGCGGCCTTGCGCATCTCGTCGAACGGACCGAGCGTGCCGAGCACGAGCTCGCGGCGGAACAGCAATGACGGCGCATTGTGCGCGAACGGCAGCGAGCCGACGCGTGTGATGTACAGATCCGTATGCATGCGGATCGACTTCGACAGCGTCGCGACGAGCGCCGGATCATCGGCGAAGGCGGCCATCTGGCGTTCGAGCCGCTGCGGATGCGACCAGTCGTCACCATCTTGGATGCCGACCATCTCGCCGCGCGCCTTCGACAGGCCGAGGTTGCGGGCGCGGTAGGCGCCGCCGTTGACCGGCATGCGGTAGTAGCTGACCCGATCGCTCAGCGCCCGCACCTGGTCGAAGATCGGCTCGAAGCCCGCGGGGCTGTGATCATCGACGACGATGACCTCGACATTGGCCCAGGTCTGGTTGAGGATCGACCGAGCGGCCGTCAGCAGGCTTTCGGTGGGCGAGTAGACCGGCATCACGATGCTGATGAGCGGGCCCTCGACCGAGCCGGCCACGGCATCTGTTCGAACCGTGTCGAACGGCGCGTCGGTGCCCTCGAAGGTCATCGGCGCGAGTCCGCGATCGATGAAGGGAGCGTTGAACGCCTTCTGCCACGTCTCGAGCGAGGCCGGCTCGACTCCGCGGAACGGATTGATGATGTCGGTGTTGACGGCCCAGTGGTACCAGGACTCCGCATGGTTGGTGACGACATCGGGATTGGCGTGTGAGGTGTGGCGACGGACGTAGTCGACGCGCCCGACCGCGAGATGCGCGTGGATGTCTTGACGGTCGTACTCGTACGGCTGACCGTCGCGGTCGGCGATCGTGCGGGCCAGCGCGAACAGATCGGCCGCGGTCCGGAAGTTGCCGTCAGAACCGAAGGCCTCGCCAAGCATCAGGTACGCGAAGGCGTACATCGATGGGGCATGCAGCGGCTCCAGCGTGGAGTCGGCCGGAGTGCGTCCGGCGGTGGCCTCGGCGGCCATCCCAGCGATCTCGTCGACCCCATATCGGCCGCGCGACGCCATCCGGGCCAGCGTCTCGGCTGCGTCGGTGTAGTCGTAGCGCAGCAGCGTCGCGGCGAGTCGTGCCGCCGACACGGCGCCGGAGTCGGCGAGGTCTGCGAGATGGGCAGGCAGGGCCGGAGTCTGGTCGGTCATGTGTCAGACGATCTCGATGACGACGGGCGCGTGATCGCTGGCACCTTTGCCCTTGCGCTCCTCGCGATCGATCCACGCGGAGTCGACGCGGGCGGCGAGCGCCTGTGAGGCCAGGATGAAGTCGATGCGCAGTCCACGCTTCTTGGGGAAGGCGAGCTGCTGGTAGTCCCAGTACGTGTAGACGCCGGGGCCCGGCGTGTGCGGGCGGACGACATCTGCATAGCCGGTGTCGATGAACGCTTGAAAGGCATCGCGCTCAGGCTTGGAGACGTGGGTGCTTCCCTCGAAGACGCTCATGTCCCAGACATCGTCGTCCTGCGGCGCGACATTCCAGTCGCCGGTCAGGGCGATCTGGGCATCGGGATTCTCCGCGAGCCAGGATTCTGCCTGGGTGTGGAGGCGCTCGAGCCAGGCCAGCTTGTAGTCATAGTGCGCATGCGAGAGCTCGCGGCCGTTGGGCACGTAGAGGCTCCAGACGCGGACACCGCCGCACGTCGCTCCGATCGAACGGGCCTCGACGACCTCGGGCTCGCCGAACATCGGTTGGTCGTCGGCGAACTGCGTCGCGACGTCCTCGAGCCCGACGCGTGAGATCAGCGCGACCCCATTCCACTGGCTCAGCCCACGGTGGACATACTCGTAGCCCATCGCGGAGAGCTCTAGGCCGGGGAACTGGTCCTCGCGGCACTTGGTCTCCTGGATGGCCAGGACGTCGATGTCATTTCGTTCGAGCCACCCCGTCACCCGGTCGATGCGGCTACGGATGGAGTTGACGTTCCAGGTCGCGATACGCACGACACGAACCTATCGCGTCGGGTGCGTCAAGCCCCAATCTCGTCGGGGCCGTCGGGTCGGTCTGCGTCGTCGGTCTCTAACTCGCACACCGTGAGCCGGTCACGCCGTGCCAGGCCTGTGCGGAATGCGGCACGACCCACCATGTGGGCTGAGACGGGCGCCGTCGACAGCTGGAATGCCGCAATGAGACACAACACCGTGATGTCGGACAGATCCTGCAGCCGCAGCGCCAGGCCCGCGAGGATCAGCAGGAGCCCGACGGTCTGCGGCTTGGTTGCGGCGTGCATGCGGCTGAGGACGTCGGGGAACCGGACGATGCCGATCGCCGCAACCGTGGCCAGGAGTGCGCCCACAATCAGCAGGATTCCGGCGAGGGTATCGATCATGCGGGCTCCTGCGGTTCGTCGTCATGCGAGGAGCGGTCGGTGTCGGGCGCGGCGAATCTGGCGATGCTGACCGAGCCGAGGAAGCCGACCAGCGCGAGCACGACAAGGATGGACAGCGTCGTGTTGTGCTGGCCGAGGGCCGCTTCGATGCCGATCGCGCCCGCACAGGCAGCGACGAAAACATCTGCGGCGACCGTGCGGTCGAGCATTGTGGGTCCACGGACGATCCGGAACAGGCACAACAGGCCCGTCAACGACATCAGGACCGCGCAGATGATTCCGACGGCGTTCATGCGGTGCTCCTTGCGCGGCAGGCCGCAAGCTCGGCGTCGGAGCCCAGCGCGGCGATGACGCGGGCCTCTTGGGCGATCGCGCTGGCGCGAGCTCGCTTGATCTTCTCGGGGGTGCTCCCGTCGAGGATGTGCAGCCAGATGTGGCCTTGCTCGCTGTCGATCTCGATCAGTAGCGAGCCGGGCACCAGTGAGATCAGCTCGGACGTGATCGTGAGCAGCAGTTCCGAGCGCGTGACCATCTCGACGTCGATCACGGCGCTGCGAGGGGGAGCGGCAGGACGGATCGCGATCCAGGCGAACTGCAGGCTCGCGATCAGCAGATCGGCAAGGAAGATCGCCAGCAGGCGCTCTGCGTGCCACGGCCTGAGCCGCCCGTTGGTCTTGGCCGGGGGAAAGGGGAACGCCGTCGTGACGAGCAGCGCGACGAGTAGGCCGCCTACGACGACGAGCGGTGTGACGTGACCCCACAGCAGGACCCACACGACCGTGAGCGTGACGAGGACGGGAAGGCGAGTGAGCAGGTTGCCACCCAGATTGCGCGTGGTCATCCGCCGCCTCCGAGCACCGCGACGATGTACGAGCTGCGTCCCTGCAGCTCTTCAGCCGCCCGGGTTGTGAAGTCGAGCAGCGGTCCGGCAACGACCGTCAGCCCGACAGAGAGGCCCACCAGCAGTAGCGTCGGCAGGACCATCCCCAGCGGCAGTCTCTGCTGCTCGGACGTCTTCCAGCTGCTCGTGCGATCGGTCTTCGTGGAGACGCCCGAGCGACCGTGCATCGAGCCGCCGTGCGAGTCGTGCCCGAGCTCTTCGGCATCCTCGGCGGGCTGCCAGAAGGCGCGGTTCCAGACCTTCGCGATGGCGTACAGCGTCAGCAGGCTCGTGATGATCGCGCCGGCCACCCCGACATAGGAAAGCCAGCGGTCGTCAGCAACGCCCGCCTGCACGAGTGCGAGCTTGCCGAGGAAGCCCGAGAAGGGGGGGATCCCGGCCAAGTTCATGGCCGGGACGAAGAACATCACCGACAGCATCGGTGCAGCGCGGGCCAGGCCGCCGAGCTTGTCGAGGTTGGTGGTGCTGCTGCGGTATTCGATCAGGCCCGCGACGAGGAACAGCGTGGTCTGCACTGTGATGTGGTGCGCGATGTAGAAGATTGCGCCGGAGAGGCCTGCGGTGCTTCCGATCGCGACGCCGAACAGCATGTAGCCGATATGGCTGACCAGCGTGAACGAAAGGATGCGTTTGATGTCGGACTGCGCCACGGCGCCGAGGATGCCCACGACCATCGTGAACACCGCGGCCCACAGCAGCAACGTGCGCAGGTCATTGTCGGGGAACAGCAGCGTCTGGGTGCGGATGATCGCGTAGATGCCCACTTTCGTGAGCAGACCCGCGAACACGGCCGTGACCGGCGCGGGGGCTGTCGGATACGAGTCGGGGAGCCACGCCGACAGCGGGAAGACTGCCGCCTTGATGCAGAACGTCGTGAGCAGGAGCAGCTGCAGGAGATTGGCTATCTCGGGGGGCAGCTCGGCGATGCGTCCCGACAGCGCTGCGAGGTTGACGGTTCCGGTGGCGGCGTAGACGCAGGCGATCGCGATCAGGAACACGGCCGACGAGATCAGGCTGACGACGATGTAGATCGTGCCCGATCTGACTCGCGCACCCGTGCCGCCCAGCGTGATCAGCACATATGACGACACGAGCAGGATCTCGAAGCCGACGAAAAGGTTGAACAGATCGGCCGACAGGAAGGCATTCGAGACGCCAGCGCTCAGCACCAGGAACGTCGGATGGAAGACCGAGAGGGGAGCATCGCGGCCGAACTCGACGATGCCCTGGCCGAACGAGTACAGCAGGACGCACAGCGTCACGATCGTCGAGACCAGCAGCATCAGCGCGGAGAGCCGATCGGCGACGAGGCTGATGCCGATATCGGCCGGCCAGCCGCCGACATTGACGGTCTGTGGCCCGTGCTGATCGGCGCGGACCAGCAGGATCGCCGACACCGTGACGACGAGTGCCAGGACCGCGATGCTGATGATGCGCTGCGCGAACGCCGATCGTCCGAAGACGAGGCACAGCCCTGCTCCCAGCAGCGGCAGGATGACGGGCAGGAGAACTATCTGGTTCATGGTGTTCCCTGCTCGGCGTCAGCGATGGCGTCGGGCACGGTGGTCTCGGGTTCGTCGATGCCGATCGCGGGGTGGGGCCCCTCGTCGGAGCCGTCTTCGTCGGGCAGCGCGGCATCGGCCCCGTCGAACGTCACCGAGGTCTCGTCCTGCTCGGCGCGGCGGCGGATGAGATCGTCCTCGACATCGTCCTGTACGTCGTCGTGGCCAGTCAGCTGCCACGCGCGGTAGGCCAGCGCGAGACCGAACGACGTCACGCCGAGCGTGATGACGATCGCGGTCAGCACCATGGCCTGGGGCAGGGGATCGCTCATGGGCTCGTCGGACAGCCCGACGATGGGCGCTGTGCCGGCCGGACCGGAGATCACGAGGTAAAGGACGCTGATTCCGTTGCCGATCAGCACGAAACCGATCAGGATGCGGGTCAGGCTGCGCTCGAGCACCAGCGTGACGCCGGCGGCGACCATGATGCCGACCAGGATGACGAGCGGAAGATTGGCTGTCATGCGTCGGCCCTCGCGCCCGCGCCCTGCTCGTCGACCTCGATCTGGTGGTCGATGCCGCTGCCGATGCTGCGCAGCACGTCGAGCGACAGGCCGACCACGACGAGGTACACGCCGATGTCGAAGAACACCGACGTCACGAGATGCAGGGTGCCCAGAACTGGGATGTGAAGATCGATGATCGCGCTCTGCAGCACGCCGCCGCCGAGCAGGGTCGGCAGCAGGCCCGAAAGCGCCGCGACGGCCAGCCCGATGCCGAGCACCGCGCCTGCGTCGATCGGGGCAGCCTCGTCGAGCTCGGCGCGTCCACCTGCGAGATAGCGGATCATCAGGGCGAGACCTGCCACGAGTCCGCCTGCGAAGCCGCCGCCGGGTGCATTGTGGCCGACCAGCATGAGGTAGATCGAGAAGACGATCACGGTGTGGAAGATGAGCCGGGTCACGACCTCGAAGACGACCGACCGGCGCGCATCCGACATGGCGCGTCCCGAGCGCAGCCAGCGTCCGGCTAGCTCATCGGCTGGGTCGGTCGTCGAGCTGCGCGATGCGTGGGCCGGACGGTTGCGGCGGCCGGAGCGGTCGGTGATGAGGAAGATCAGGCTCGCGACGCCCGTTGCGGCGACGACCAGGACCGACAGCTCGCCGAGGGTGTCCCAAGCACGGATGTCGACGAGGGTCACGTTGACGATGTTGTTGCCGCCGCCGTACTCGACCGCAGGCTTGGCGAAGTTATCGGAGATCGGCCGCGCGGTGCGTGCGCCGATAGAGACGAGCGCGAATCCGGCCACGACGACACCCGTGGCCGCGCCGATGGCCATCCGGACCCACCGGCTGACGTTAAAGGGTCGATCGGAGAAGAAAGGCGGGAGGCGACGCAACACCAGCACGAAGGTCACGAGCAGGAAGGTCTCGACCAGGATCTGCGTCAGCGCGAGATCGGGTGCGCCGTGTGCAACGAACAGCAGCGCCGTGCCATAGCCCGTGATGCCGACGAGTAGGACAGCGCGAAGACGGCGGCGTGAGCGCACCGTGAGGATTGCGGCGAGTCCCATCAGGACCGCGGCCGCGAGCTGGAGCCAGCTGTCGGCGCCGCGCACTGAGACGCCGTCCCATGCGCGGATGAGTGCGGTGCCGGGAACCACGATCAACACCACGAGGATGACGCCCAAGTAGACCGGCAGCGAACCTCGCTGCGTCCGGCCGGTGACCTCGATCGACAAGCGGTCGATGCCGCGCATGATGCCGTAGTACGTGCGTTCGGCGTCGGGCATCCGCACGCGGTCGACCACGGCATGCTGGGCAGCGGCGACGGGCTTGCGCCACACGAACAGGGCGAGACCGGCCACAATGCAGATCGCGGACAGTCCGAGCGCGAGGTTGAAGCCGTGCCACAGGGTCAGGACAGGCTCATGCGATCCGGGCGCGAACTCCTCGGCGTACGCCATCACGC
>JBBSSC010000105.1:0-7412 GCA_038242465.1 Propionibacteriales bacterium
CTCGACGATGTCTTTGCCGAGCTCGACCAAGGTCGTCGGCAGCAGCTGGCCGAGCTCGTCGGCGACGCCGAGCAGGTGCTGGTTACCGCGGCCGTCGCCGAAGATGTGCCTGAGGCGCTCAAGGGCCATCGCTTCAAGGTGGCAGGAGGGGAGGTCACCCGTGAGTGAGGACGATTCGCTTGATCTTGCCCGGCAGATCGCAAACTCCTACCGCGGCAAGGGTGCTCCTGGCACGCAGTTCCCCAAGCGTCGTCGTCAGCCGGTCAAGCCGGCCCGACCCAAGAACGAGGATCCCAGCTCGATCTCTGATCTGCTGGGCCAGGTCGTGCGCGACCAGGGCTGGACTGATCGCCTCGACGACCAGCGCATCTTCACTGAATGGGCAACGATCGTCGGTAGCGAGGTAGCCCAGCATGCCCAGATCGAAGGATTCGAGGATGCGCTGGTGCACGTGCGCGCCAGCTCGACGGCCTGGGCCACACAGCTGAAGCTTCTGGCACCGCGGATCGTGGCAAAGCTCAACGATGCACTCGGCGACGGAACCGTGACCCGTATTGAGGTACGTGGCCCGCAGGCGCCGTCATGGAAGAACGGGCCCCGGTCCATCAGAGGTGCACGAGGCCCTAGAGACACTTACGGCTAACTCGGATTCCAAATGAGCGTAGGGCGAGCACTGTTTCACGGGAAACATCTAGTCGGCGGGTGAGACTGCGGCTGCTGCTGCAACGAATATCGCGGTTGCAGCAGCGACACTGCCGAGGACGAGGCCACTTTGGATGAAGCCATCCCAACCCTCAACCGGCCGAACGCCGATCACGATGAGGAACACGACGGAGGCTGCACTTCCGACGGCTGCCGCCGCCAGCGATCCGATGACGGGCATGGCGGGTCCGTGTAGTACCAGTGCGATGGCTGCCGTCCAGACCAGGCTGACGGCAAGGGCCGCAATAACATCGGCTGGACGGTGCCACCCAGCGACGATCGTCGATGCGCCGGTCAGAGTCGTTGCGAAGCCGCCGAGCACCGCGATGACCGGCCGCCACAGGCGGGGGGCGACGAGCAGCGAGGCGCCAACCGCGCTCGCGACGACCGTGGTGTGGCCACTAGGCAGGCTGTTGAGGGTTCCGAATCCCACATCTGGACGATTCAGGATCGAGTGCTTGAGCAGTTGGGTCGTGACATTCGAACCGGCAATGACGGCGACTGCACCGGCTGCGAGAGCGGCCCGTCCGCGCAGCATTGCCACCAGGGCGCAGCCGACCACGACCGCGATGATCGCGCCGATCGAGACGTATCCCAGCACGCTGAGGAGTGTGAGTTGGGTATCGCGTCCGCCCATCACGGTGTTCATGGCCGATTCGTCCCAGTCTTGGCCGCGCTGCGACCCCAGTGCGATTCGCACGAGGACTGCCAGCGCCAGCACTCCGGCAACGGCCGCGAAGGCTGCAGCCGGGGCGGAGTCGCGGGCGGGCGAGGTGGTGGTCATCCCTCTACGATGCCTCACTGGACCGAATGGGCTTGCCCCTAGGACGATGCCAACACGCGGGGAGCCTACTAGGACTCGATCCCGGGTCTGCGGCGTCGTCACAGGTGCCGTTATGTGGCTCTCAAGGCCACCCGAGCGCCGCGACTCGCCAGCTGCCAACTGTGGGTAACCCACGAGACGCACACAATCGCCCGTATACTGGTTTGGTGACCCAAACTCCAGATCCTGCAGCCTCGTACGACGCCAGTAATATCCAGGTTCTCGAAGGTCTGGAGGCGGTGCGCAAGCGTCCCGGCATGTACATCGGGTCAACTGGAGAGCGCGGGCTCCACCACTTGGTCTACGAGGTTGTCGACAACTCGGTCGATGAAGCGCTGGCCGGCTACGCATCGCACATCTCGGTCGTGATGCAGGCAGACGGCGGCATTCGAGTGGAAGACGATGGCCGCGGCATCCCGGTCGACGAGCATCCGACCGAGAAGATCCCAGCCGTCACACTCGTGCTGACCTCGCTGCACGCAGGCGGCAAGTTCGGCGGCGGTGGCTATAAAGTCTCCGGCGGTCTGCATGGCGTCGGCGTCTCGGTCGTCAACGCTTTGTCGACAAAGCTATATGTCGAGATTAAGCGTGACGGCTTCCGCTGGACTCAGTCATTCACCTACGGCGAGCCCGATGCGCCGCTCGAACAGCACGAGGCAACCGACGAGACAGGCACCACCACGACGTTCTATGCGAGCGCCGACATCTTCGAGACGGTCCACTTCAATTACGAGACACTGAAAACGCGCTTCCGTGAGATGGCCTTCCTGAACAAAGGGCTCGAGCTCGTCCTGCGCGACGATCGCGAAGACGTCGAGGGTGAAGAAGGCCCCCACGGCGATGATCGCGATCGCGACGCTCGCTTCCGCTTCGACAAGGGTCTGGTCGACTATGTCAACCACATCAACGTCGGCAGTAAGTCGCCGATCCACCGCGATGTCATTTCGATCGAGTCCGAGGACGAGACGAAAGGGCTGTCGCTCGAGATCGCGATGCAGTGGAACGACAGCTTCGTCGAGTCTGTCCACACATTCGCCAACACGATCAACACGCACGAGGGCGGAACCCACGAAGAGGGATTTCGCTCCGCGCTGACCACGACGGTCAACAAGTTCGCCACGGCGCAGGGCCTGATCAAGAAAGCCAGCGACAACCTCTCGGGCGAAGACATCCGCGAAGGCCTCACGGCGATCTTGTCGATCAAGCTCGAGGAGCCGCAGTTCGAGGGTCAGACCAAGACCAAGCTCGGCAACAGCGAGGCCAAGTCGTATGTCCAGTCCGTCCTCAACGACGAGCTCGGAGCCTGGTTCGAGCAGAACCCCGGTGAGGGCAAGACCATTGTCCGCAAGTCGATCGACGCCGCGACGGCCCGCATGGCGGCCCGCAAGGCGCGCGACCTGGCCAGAAACCGCAAGGGTCTGATGGGTGGCGGCGGTCTGCCGGGCAAGCTTGCCGACTGCCAGTCGCGCAATCCCGAGGAATGCGAGATCTTCATCGTGGAGGGCAACTCCGCCGGCGGCTCGGCCAAGGGCGGCCGCGATCCGTACGCGCAGGCGATCCTGCCGCTGCGAGGCAAGATCCTCAACGTCGAGAAGGCGCGCATCGACAAGATCTTGCAGAACACCGAGGTCCAGGCGATCATCTCGGCGCTCGGAACGGGCGTCCACGATGACTTCGACATGGCCAAGCTGCGCTATCACAAGGTCGTTCTGATGGCCGATGCCGATGTCGACGGCCAGCACATCTCGACCCTCCTGTTGACTCTGCTCTTTCGCTTCATGAAGCCCCTGATCGATGGCGGTCACGTCTACCTCGCGCAGCCGCCGCTCTACAAGATCAAGTGGACGAATGCTCCCGCCGAGCTGGCGTACTCCGACAGCGAGCGCGATGGACTGCTCGCCGCTGGAACGGAGGCTGGCCGCCGTCTGCCCAAGGAAGCGCCGGTCCAGCGCTACAAGGGTCTGGGCGAGATGAACGACTCCGAGCTGTGGGACACCACGATGGATCCGGCGCAGCGGATCTTGCGGCAGGTCACGCTCGAGGACGGACAGGTCGCGGACGAGATGTTCACGATCCTGATGGGCGAAGACGTCGAGCAGCGACGTTCCTTCATCCAGAGAAACGCCAAAGACGTCCGTTTCCTCGATATTTAAGACTTAAGGGACACCAGATCACATGACAGACACCACTCCTCCCCCCGAGTACGACCGGATCGAGCACGTCGAGCTTCAGGTCGAGATGCAGCGCTCGTACATCGACTACGCCATGAGCGTCATCGTGTCGCGAGCTCTGCCCGATGTGCGCGACGGCCTCAAGCCCGTGCACCGTCGCGTCCTCTACGCGATGTACGACGGGGGCTACCGTCCCGATCGCGGCTTCTCGAAGTGCTCGCGCATCGTCGGTGACGTGATGGGTCAGTACCACCCGCACGGCGACACCGCGATCTACGACACCCTCGTGCGCCTCGCGCAGCCGTGGGTCATGCGCGCGCCGATGATCGCCGGGCAGGGCAACTTCGGCTCGCCGGGCAACGATGGCGCGGCCGCGATGCGGTACACCGAGTGCAAGCTCGCCCCCATCGCGATGGAGATGGTGCGCGACATCGACAAGAACACCGTCGACTTCCGCCCCAACTACGACGGACGATCGCAGGAGCCGACGGTTCTGCCGGCGCGCTTCCCAAATCTGCTGGTCAACGGTTCTGCCGGTATCGCGGTCGGTATGGCCACCAACATCCCGCCGCACAATCTGACTGAGGTCGCCGAAGGCGCGCAGTGGGCGCTGGCGAACCCCGAAGCCTCCAAGGATGAGCTGCTCGAGGCGCTCATGGAGCGCATCAAGGGCCCCGACTTCCCGACCAAGGGCCTGATCGTCGGTACCCAAGGCATCGAGAATATGTATCGCACGGGCCGCGGCTCGATCGCGATGCGCGGCATCGTCGAGATCGAAGAGGACGCCAAGGGCGGACTCAGCCTGGTCGTCAAGGAGCTGCCGTACCAGGTCAACCCCGACAACCTCGCCGAGAAGATCGCCGATCTCGCGATATCCGGACGCGTCCAAGGCATCGCCGATGTCAACGACGAGTCGTCCTCACGAGTCGGCCGCCGCCTGGTCGTCAAGCTCAAGCGCGATGCAGTTGCCCGCGTCGTGCTCAACAACCTCTACAAGCACACCGAGCTGCAGTCGAACTTCAGCGCCAATATGCTCGCGATCGTCGATGATGTCCCGCGCACGCTGACGCTCGATGGATTCATCAGCAACTGGATCACGCACCAGATCGAAGTCATCCAGCGTCGTACGCAGTACATGCTCGACGAGGCTGAGGCCAAGGCGCACATCTATCGCGGCCTGGCCAAGGCGCTCGACGCCCTAGACGACGTCATCGCCCTGATCCGCCGCAGCCCGACGGTCGACGAGGCCCGCACCGGCCTCATTTCCCTGCTTGCCATCGACGAGCTGCAGGCCAATGCGATCCTCGAGATGCAGCTGCGCCGTCTGGCCGCACTCGAGCGTCAGAAGATCATGGACGAGCTGGCCAAGCTCGAGATCGAGATCGCGGATTACAAGGACATCCTGGCCAAGCCGGAGCGTCAGCGCCAGATCGTGTCGGACGAGCTCGCCGACATCGTCGAGAAGTACGGCGATGACCGTCGTTCGCCAATCGTCCCGGCCGACGGTGATCTGTCGATGGAAGACCTCATCCCCGATGAGGAGGTCGTCGTCACGATCACTAAGGGCGGCTACGCCAAGCGCACCAAGACAGAGCTGTACCGCGTGCAGAACCGGGGTGGCAAGGGAGTGCGCGGCGCAGCGCTGCGCGGCGACGACATGGTCGAGCACATGTTCTCGACCACTAGCCACCACTGGATCCTGTTCTTCACGACGGCTGGCCGCGTGTACCGGGCCAAGGCATACCAGCTGCCCGAGGCCGGACGAGATGCGAAGGGCGGGCATGTCGCCGGATTGCTGTCGTTCCAGCCCGATGAGCAGATCGCTCAGGTGCTCGCGATCCGCGACTACGAGCAGGCGCCGTACCTCGTCCTCGCGACGAAGAAGGGGCTGGTCAAGAAGACCCGCCTCGGCGACTACAACAGCCCGCGCCAGGCCGGCGTCATCGCGATCAACTTCCGTGATGACGACGATGAGCTGATCGGTGCAGAGCTGGTCACTCCCGACGACGATCTACTGCTGATCTCGCGCAAGGCGCAGGCCATCCGTTTCCGCGCCGATGACGAGCAGTTGCGTCCCATGGGTCGCGCGACCTCCGGCGTCACGGGCATGAAGTTCCGCGACGATGACTCGATGCTCTCACTGTCGGTCATCCGGCGTTCGGCTGACGCGCTCGAAGAAGTCGAGGTTCCCGACGAGGACCAGCTTTATGTGTTCACCGTCACAGATGGCGGATACGCCAAGAAGACCCCCATCGACCAGTACCGCTTGCAGGGCCGTGGTGGATTGGGCATCAAGGCCATGCAGATCACCGAAAACCGAGGTGAGCTTGTGGGCGGCTTGGTATTGATCGATTCCGATGATGTGATCTCGGTAACGGCCAGCGGTCAGGTCACTCGCAGCCTCGTCTCCGGCGTCAACCCGACAGGGCGTGGCACCATGGGGGTGAGCTTCGTGAAGTTCAAGGGGGACGATCGTGTGGTCACTATCGCGCGTAATGCTGAGGTCCTCCAGGACGAAGCCACACCCGACGAGACGCCGACCAACGAGACTCCAACTGATGAGGGCAGGGATCAGTGACGAAAGAAACTGAAGGATCGAGCCCCGCGCCCGGATCGGGCGCCGGGGATGCGGCACCCACCCAGGCGATCCCACGGATGGCGAAGCCGGGAGGCGGGACGTCGTCGTCCCAGACCAAGCAGCCTGCGGCCAACCCTGCGTCGCCGCCTGCCAAGAAGGCCACACCATCCTCGACAGAGACCGACAAGGGTCGACCACGCCCGGGCGGCACATCAGGCTCAGAAGCCACCAGTGGCCCCAAGCGGGTTGTGGAGCCTGTCGATGGCCGCACGGGCCGTCCGCTGACTGCGGCCGACTATGCGCGCACGACGAGGCAGTCCCCGGCGACGACCGCGGTCATCCCGGCGATCAAGGACTCGGGCCCCGGGCCGAACAAGAACACCAAGCCCACGTCGCCCCCCGCGGCCTCCTTCGCGCCGGCCGCGGCTGGACCCGGTCGCCGGGCCAGCCTGCGCCTGACGCATGTCGAGCCTTGGTCTGTGACACGTCTGGCCTTCGCGATCTCGGTCGCGATGATGATCGTCGCGTTCGTGGCGGTGGGAGTGTTCTGGGCCGTTCTGCACGTCATCGGCGTCTGGGACCAGATTAACGAGAGCTTCACGACGGTCCTGAGTGATGACAGCGCAAGCTTCAACATCAATGATTACTTCGGTCTTGGCAGGGTTCTCGGGCTGACGCTGGTGCTGTCGGCGGTCAATGTCGTCCTCATGACGGCGCTGGCCACGATCGGTGCTCACCTGTACAACTTGGCCGCCCAGCTCATGGGTGGCGTCGAGGTGACATTCGCTGAAGAGAAGTGAGCCGGACCCCTTGTGAGGGGCTCCGGGCACATGCGGTAACGTTTACCGCTGTTGCGGGCGTATAGCTCAGCTTGGTTAGAGCGCTTCCCTGATAAGGAAGAGGTCCGAGGTTCAAGTCCTCGTACGCCCACCCAACAAGGAGGTCAGATGAAGAAGTTGGTAGCCCTCGGGCTTGCTGCAGCGGGAGTCTTCTGGGTCCTTGGCAAGGCAAAGAAGGACCAGCCGATCGACACCTGGTCGGCTGGAACGGATCGGGTCTGAACTAGGCCAGCACGACCGAGGGGCCATGGCGCAATTGGTAGCGCACCTGCTTTGCAAGCAGGGGGTTCGGGGTTCGA
>JBBSSC010000106.1:0-7383 GCA_038242465.1 Propionibacteriales bacterium
CGGTGTGCCCGTCGACGCGCGATGCGAACTCGTGGAATGCGGCATTGGCCTGCTCGCCGGAGCGTCGGAATCTCACGCTGTCCATCGTACGGGCGCAGTAACGGCCCGCAGGGAGCCGTAGGTCAGCTCACGCCCTGCTTGCGCAGCGCCTGCTCGAGCCGGCTGCCGAGATATGGCGCGAGCGTCCGCAAATACGTGGCTGTGACATGCGTCCGGTCGCGGAACACCGCAACACTGCCGATGACAGAGGGGCAGATCTTCGGGGTGCAGTAGAACTCCGTCATGTCGACGAGTCCCGTCCGATCGAGCGCAGCGACCGCCTCGACGTTGCCGTCGAACTTGCCGAGCCCGTCGGTACGTGGGGTCGCGCACCGGCCGGGATCGCTGATTCCGTACTTCTCGACGCACTGGACGTTCGTGCTGGCAGTGCCGGGGTTGTCGACGATGCCGATGACCGGCACACCCTTGGACGTCTGGGTCTTCCAGGCACCCACGAGCCCGTCGGTGATGGCCTCTTCACGGCTCGTTCCCTCCGGTGGGCGCTGGATCGAGACGCTCGTGGCGTGGGTAGCGAGAATCGCATCGAAGTCGGATGCGGCCAGGAAGTCGTCGAGGTTGGCCTGCCACCCTCGGCAGCTCTCGCTCTCGATATCACTGTTGAGCTTGAGATCGGCGGTCGTCCAGTAGCAGCCCGCGTGACCGGCCAGATCAATACGCCAGTTGTACTTGTCGGCGATGACCTCGTACGCCGCGGCCAGCGCCAGATTATGTGAGTCGCCGACCGCGAATAGGTGCAGCGAATAGCCCGTCTCGGGACCTATCGTGCAGACGTTGACGGTCTCCACACCGTGCTGCGCCCAGCAGCCCGAACGCTTCGGGGTGTCATCGGCGACCTTCGATGGATCGTTGACGATGATGCCGTCCAGGTCCGGGTTGTCGCAGCCGGGCCGTGCGGGGTCCATCGCGGCTGCGCCCAGGCAGCGGGGGCCGCTGGACAGGATGCGCGTCGTGTCGGCGACCGCACCTTCCTGCTGCTCTGCGACGACTGCCGAGCCGACGCCGGCCACGAGGATCACCGGCAGCATCGCTACGAGAACTGCGCCGAGCACTGCGGCCGGCCGCATCTTGGGCCGCGCTCGGAACCTGATCGGCTCCTCGAAGAATTTTGTGGATGCCCAGGCAATCGTAATCGAGACGATCAGGATCATGAGCTTCTCGACGGTCGTCAGGGGGTGGAACGTGATGAGCGGCGGAAGCACGATCAGCGGCCAGTGCCACAGATACAGCGCGTAGGAGATGCGGCCGAGCAGGGCCACTGGGGGCAGTGCGCCCAGCCACGCCGCGACGGTCGAACCACCCCATCGGACGACGACAACGGTGCCGAGAACCGGCAGCGCAGCGGCATAGCCGGGGACCGGCGTCTGCGAGTCGATCACGAACAGGGAGAGCGCTGCCGCAGCGCCACCAACGACCGTCAGCACGGTGTAGATATTGGCTCGACGACGGCTAAGTCCTGAGATCGCGGGCACGGCAAAGGAGGCCAAACCGCCCAGCCCGAACTCCCACATACGAGTGAATGTCGAGAAGTACGCGACTCCCGGGTTCGTGTTGGTCAGGTGCACGCCATAGATGAATGAGGCCACCGTGATGAGCACGAGCACGATGAACAAGACGCGCGTGCGCTGGACAGGCACCATGCGGGCCACGAGAAGAGTCAGCACGAACAGCAGCGGCAGGAAGACGTAGAACTGCTCCTCGACCGACAGACTCCAGAAGTGCTGCGAAGCCGATGGGCGGTTGTCCGCAGCGAGATAGTCGACGGCGTCCCGCGCAAGCCGCCAGTTCTGGACGTAGGCAGCCGAGGCGAGCACCTCGGACAGGAACTGCTCCTTCAGGCTGCGCGGGACCGCGACGAGCACCGCAATTGCCGTCAGCAGGAGGACGAGCAGCGACGCCGGCAGCAGACGGCGCGCGCGTGCCGCCCAGAACCTTGCGAGGTTGAGTCTGCCTGTGCGCTCCACCTCGCGCAGGAGGTGACCCGTGATGAGGAAGCCGCTGATGACGAAGAAGACGTCCACGCCGACGAATCCACCACTGAGACGGTTCGGCCACAGGTGGTACAGGACGACGGCCATGACCGCGAAGGCCCGCAGAGCCTGAATATCGGTGCGCAGCGAGTGGCCGCCGATTGTGGGGCCCCCTCGGGGCGGGCGTATCCGCGCTCCATCGGTTGCCGTTGCCACCGGGACAGCCTACGTGCGCGATCAATATGTCGAGCACATGACCCGCACGCGCATCACTTCAGGAATTTGCTCGTGGTCCGGTCCTTGAGAGGTGAGCCGCCGGTCTGGCATGTCGGACAGTACTGCAGCGAAGACTGCGAGTACGTCACCTCCAGAACCGTGTCACCGCACACCGGGCAGGCCTGCCCCGCGCGCCCATGGACCCGCATGCGCGTGCGCTTGTCGTCCTTGAGCTCCTCGGCCGGCTTTCCGCGGGCCTCGTCGACGGCCTCACGCAGGATGGTCTGCAGAGCCGTCTCGAGACGCTCGACCTGTTCGCCATCGAGGTTCTCCGCGATCGCGAACGGCGAGAGCCGGGCCGCATGCAGGATCTCGTCACTGTAGGCATTGCCAATCCCGGCGATGATCTTCTGGTCACGCAGCAGCCGCTTGACCTGCATCCTCCGCTCTAGCAGAGGTCGCAGCTCGAAGCCGGTCGCGAGCGGATCTGGTCCCAGGGCTGCGATGCCAGCGACCTCGAGCGGATCGTCCACGATGTACATCGCGAGCCCCTTGCGGGTCCCGGCCTCCGTGACGTCGAATCCGAGGTCCGGCCCCTCGCCGCGGTCGAGGCGTACCCGTGCGGCGATGTTGCTGGAGCCGAGCTTGAGCTTCGTGTCGGGCAGTTTGTCGGACCACCGCAGCCAGCCGGCCTTCGCCAGGTGCACGATGACGTGGATGCCGCTGACGTCGATGTCGATGAACTTGCCGTGACGTCCGACGCCGGTGATCTCCAGCCCCTGAAGCGCCGTGACAGGCGGGTCGACGGTCTTGAGCACCGAGAACGAGGCGAGCTCGATCGCGGCAACGACCGACCCGGCGGCTTCACGATTCAAGAACTCGACCAGTGCATTGACCTCGGGCAGCTCGGGCATGGGTCAATCATCGTGCCTGGCGACCAAATTCTCCATGCTCTCAAGCGCGAGTGCTCAACCTGCGAATGTCAGCCAGAGCAGCGAGATGTTGAGCGCGATGACGATGGCGGCGACCAGGCAGGCCGCTCCGGTCGTCCCCCTACGGTTAACGTGCTCGCCCATGACGTCGGAACGCGCTGTGAGGATGACGAGCGGGACCAAAGCGAACGGGATGCCAATCGACAACACGACCTGTGAGACGACGAGAGCGCGGCTGGGCTCGGCGCCGAGAGCCAGCACCACCAGTGCCGGAATCAGCGTCACGACGCGGCGTACCAGCAACGGGAGCCGCACTCCGAGCAGACCCTTCATGACCTCGGCGCCCGCCGCGCTGCCGACGGATGTCGACGCGAGCCCCGAGCCGAGCAGCGCGACCGCGAACAGCAGCGCAACTCCCGCGCCGAGCTCGGACGTCACGACGACATGGACGCCCTCGAGGGTGTCGGTGCCAGGAAGGCCCTCGAGGCTCGTCGCGGCAACGATCAGCAACGATAGGTTCAGCATGCCCGCAAGGATCAGCGCGAGGACGACATCAGTACGCGTCGCCACGAGGAGCTCCCGGACCGTGCGGCCCTCCCCGCGCGCGCCGAGCCGCGTCGTGGTCAGGCTGGAGTGCAGGTAGATAACATGCGGCATGACGGTCGCGCCGATGATGCCCGATGCGAGCAGGACGCTCTCGGAGCCTTCAAAGGTCGGGATCAGTCCCTCCGCGAGCGGGCCCGCCGAGGGCGGATCGATGAACAGACCGGCCATGAAGCCGACCGCGATCAGCAGCAGGAAGCCCATGATGACGCGCTCCAAAGCGCTCTGTCCACGGACGTCGCCGATACGCAGGATGACCATCGAGACGCCCGCTGTGACGATCGCGCCCGCCATCAGCGGGAGGTCGAACAGTAGGTACAGCGCGATCGCTCCGCCGACGACTTCGGCGAGATCGGTCGCGATCGCGATCGCTTCCGCCTGCAGCCAGTAGGCGATGCGCGGACCGCGGCGCAGCTTCTGGCCCATATGCTCCGCGAGTGACTGGCCCGTCACCATGCCGAGCTTGGCCGACAAGTACTGCACGAGGACGGCCATGACATTGGCCATCACTACGACCCACACCAACGCGTAGCCGAACTTCGCGCCGGCCGTCACGTTCGTGGCGACGTTCCCCGGATCGACGTATGCCACGGCCGCGATGAACGCGGGACCGAGCAGGCCGACCCTGGGCAGACGCGACTTCACGAGCATGCGCACCAGCATCCCCTATCCCGATCCAACCCCCATCAGCGTGGGTGTGGACGAAACAGTGGCCACTCAGGCACGCGCCTCGTAGGATCGGCGGCACGACACCATTTCCGGGAGACAACCATGAGCGATGCGCAGACGTGGACCGTGCTGATCGGCCTGCTGACCGCGAGCGCGACCGCCTTCGCATTCATCTGGCGCTTGACGACGCAGACGCTCAATGCCAGGTTCGACGCCATCGATCCACGGTTCGACTCGATCGATTCCAAGTTTGACGCCATCGATTCACGGTTCACTGGAGTCGAGTCGCGATTCGATGGAGTACCGATTCGACTCGGTAGATCATCAGTTCGCGGCACTCGACCACAAGATCGACCGCGTCGAGGGGGTTCTCGGCACCAAGATTGACGATCTTGGCCGCCGTACCTCGATGCTCGAGGACGATGTTCGGGCCATCACACGGCACCTGTTCAACGGTCCCGAAGCCGCCTGATCCAACGCAAACGGCGCCACCCCCGGGCGTACCGGGGATGACGCCGCTTTCAGGCTACTGCTGCTGCTCTACGACGACGAGTAGACGCGCGTGGAGCCACCGGAACCGGGACCACCGGAGCGACGACGCCCGCCGCCACCCCCACGGTTACCGCCGCTACCCTGCGGACGTCCGCCACCGTTGCCGCGGAATCCGCCACCACCCTGGGAGCGTCCACCTCCGTTGCCGCGACCCTGGCCACCACCGGCCGGACGGGCGCCCTGCCGGACCGACGACGCGTGCGGGGCCTCGGTACCCGCGCCCGAGAGCGCTTCGACAGTCATGGGCGACGGAGCAGTGCGTGCATCGTGATGACGCGCCGTGACGCCGGCCTTGTTCTGCAGCTGAATGACATCGCGCAGGGCCTCGGGCGTCGTCATCGTGACGACTGCGCCGGACTCGCCGGCGCGAGCCGTACGACCCGATCGGTGCTGGTAGGCCTTGTGCTCGGCGGGAGCATCGAAGTGCACGACCAGGCCGATGCCGTCGACGTGGATACCGCGTGCGGCGACGTCCGTGGCAACGATGACGCTGGCCTTGCCGCTGCTGAATGCCTCGAGGTTGCGCTCGCGGTGACGCTGCGAAAGGTCACCATGCATGTCGACGGCTTCGATGCCGTTCATCGTCAGCTGCTTCGCCAGACGCATCGCACCACGACGCGTGCGAGTGAAGACGATGCTGCGCGGGTTGGCGCGCAGCAGGTCGAACGCGGCCTTGGACTTGTCGGTCGAGGCACTAACGAGCACGTGGTGCTCCATCGTGTCGACCGCGCTCTCACCGGAGTCCAGCTCGTGCAGGACATGCTGCGGCAGGTGGCGCTTGACGAGCTTGTTGACGTCGCCGTCGAGCGTCGCCGACAGCAGGAGGCGCTGGCTGCGTTCAGGCGTCTTGGTCAAGATCGCGTCGATCGGCTTGTAGAAGCCGAGATCGCAGAGGTGATCGGCCTCATCCAGCACGGTGATCTCGATGTCGTCGAGCGTCATGCAGCGACGATCAAGGAGATCGGTCAGGCGCCCCGGAGTGGCGATGACGATGTCGACACCATTCTTGAGCGTGTTGATCTGCTTGTTGATCGGCACGCCGCCGTAGACGGTCGTGAGGCGCAGATTCATCTTCTGAGCGAGCGGCTCCATCGCGGCGCGGACCTGGGTGGCCAGCTCGCGGGTGGGCAGCAGGATTAGGCCACGAGGCGCCCGCGGGCGGCTGGTGCGACCAGCAAGACGGACTAGGACCGGCAGCCCGAAGGCCAGGGTCTTGCCCGAGCCGGTACGGGCGCGGCCCAGGACGTGCTTTCCGGCCAGCGCGTCGGGGATAACCGCGAGCTGGACGGGGCTGGGATTGACGATCTCCTGGCGAGCAAGCGTCGAGACGATCGCTTCGGGGAGGTTAAGGGTGGAGAAGGTAGGCAGCACAGGGCTGCCGGCAGGCTGATTCAAAGATCTCACAGACGTTTCGGGACGGTGCCCGCAAACCATTTCACGCGGGATCGCGCTACTTCGTCGGGCCGGAACAGCGCTGAAAATGCGCGTTCACGTGTTAATCCACCCTAGCAGTCAGGCGCGGCGAAAAGCGATTCCACGCTATGTGATGCGACTCTCAAGCGATGAGATCGGCGTAATCGGAGTGCTTCTCGATGAATCGGGCGACGTACGGGCATGTGGCGATGATCTTCTTGCCGTCTAGCCCACGCCGGATTTGCGGCTTCCTGCACGTTCTCAACGGCGTCAGCACGTGCAGGACGCCGCAAATTTGGTCGGGTCAGGCGGAGGTCAGCACCGAGAGCGCCGATGTGAACAACGCGAGACCGTCGGTACCGGGGCCCGTGAGATCCTCGACCGCATGTTCTGGGTGGGGCATGAGCCCGACGACGTTGCCGCGTTCGTTCGTGATGCCGGCGATATCGCGCAGCGAGCCGTTGGGGTTGACGCCCGCATAGCGGAACACGACCTGGCCCTCACCCTCCAGCCGATCGAGCGTCGCGGCGTCGGCCACAAATCCGCCCTCGCCGTTCTTGAGCGGGACAACGATCTCTTGGCCGAGGCTCAGATTAGACGTCCACGCGGTCGACGCGTTCTCGACGGTGAGTGTCTGGTCGCGGCAGATGAAGGTGCGGTGATCGTTGCGGATCAGCGCGCCGGGCAACAGGTGCGACTCGCACAGGATCTGGAAGCCATTGCAGATGCCGAGGACGGGCATGCCGCCGTTGGCTGCTGCGACGACCTCGGTCATGACCGGCGCAAACCGGGCGATCGCACCGCACCGCAGGTAGTCGCCGTACGAGAAGCCACCGGGCAGGATGACCGCGTCGACGCCCTGGAGATCGTGATCGCCGTGCCACAGGGCAACGGCTTCGCCGCCGGCGAGCCGAACGGCGCGTTGCGCGTCGGTGTCGTCAAGTGATCCGGGGAAGGTCACGACCCCGATC
>JBBSSC010000107.1:0-7321 GCA_038242465.1 Propionibacteriales bacterium
CGGGAAAAACCTGCTGCACGACGCTGCGCTGCACCTGGATCAGCTGGGAGGCGAAGGCCGTGGAGCCCGCGACGCTGCCGATGATGGCCAGGTTGACGACCGTCACGACCGCCGCACGGGCAAAGGTCAGCCGGACGGGTGACCCGAGGCGCCACGCGTCGATGAACAGCGCGAGCCACAACAGTGCCAGGACGACCATGCCGATGCGCGTCGCGAGCAGGACGTCAGGATCGGTGAACCAGCCCAGCACGGTCGCCCGGTCGGTGCGATACGTCCGGTAGATCCATGCGCCGCCCGCCAGCGCGGTAAGCCAGCCGGCGATCGCGGTCCAGCCGATAGCCCGCTTACCCAAGGCGACCTGCGCGGAGCCGGGCACGACGATCGTCATGAGGCACAGCGTCAGGACGCGACGAAAACGGACGCGCGGCGAGTCCAGGTGTCGATCCTGGTAACCACGGCCCAGCAGACTCGCGCGATGCGTCATGTTCCCTCAAGATCGTGCCGGTCGGACCCCTTATTATCACCGACGGCGTCAAACGCCGTCATATATTGACTCGTGATCTCAGTGACTCATCAGTCCTAGAGACGGTCAGCAGGACGAGCCGAGGTCCGTGCTCTGATTGGCTTTGATCGGATCCTTGGCCTTCTCGGGAGCGGCAGCTGCTTCCTGCTTCTTCGGAACCTCGAGCGACGCCGTCAGCAGATGCGCCTTCGCGGCGGGCTTCGTGCTCTTGCCCTCAGCATGGTCGATCGAGCTGTTGATCAGACGACGAACCTTGGCATAGTCGGGGTTGCCTGTGAAGATAACCGGCGGAACGAGCGAGACGGTCGAGATCTTCTGCGACTTGGCCTTGAGGGCCAGATCCATGAAGACGTCTAGATCTTTCTGCGGGATGTCGGTGCTGAGCAGCTCCTTGCCCGAGCTCGCGATCTTGCCGACGTTCAGCAGGACCTTCTGCGGGCTCATCTGCTGGAGCATCGCGTTCATAACGCACTTTTGGCGCCCCATGCGCGAGAAGTCGTTGTTCAGCACGCGGCTGCGGGAGTACCAGAGCGCCTGGTCGCCGGTCAGATTCTTGTTGCCGGCCTCGATGTAGCCGCGGATCGGCGAGCCGATGCCGCCGATCGCGGTACGTTCGCGCACGTTGACGCGCACTCCGCCTACTGCATCGATGAGCTTGGAGAAGCCCTTCATATTGACCATCGCGTAGTAGTTCAGCTTGAGGCCCGTGATCTCCGAGACTGCGTCCATCGTCGCGTCCAGGCCGGGGTCCTTGACGTCGTACCTATCCGCATGATCATTGGCCCAGGTGTTGACCGAGTTGAGGTAGCAGCCCTCGCAGTCGAAGCCCTTGGGAAACTCCTTGTGCATGACCGAGCCGGCCGGGAACGGTACGTCCTCCAGGTTGCGGGGCAGGCCGATCAGCACCGTGCGTCCGGTCTTGGCGTCGATGCTCGCTACGGTCAGCGAGTCGGGACGGACGCCGCTGCGGTCGGGGCCGGAGTCGCCGCCAAGCAGCAGGACGTTGTAACGCCCCTCTGCAGGCGGGGAGGTCGTGCTGGAGGCGAAGACCGTGCCGATGAACGACTGCGACGTGCTGACCATGTGGGCGGCGAAGAACATCACGCCTGCCGTCACGAAGCACAATGCCGCATTCAGGCCCGTGACCCACATCTGGTGCTTGCGGTGCAGCTCACGCGGGCGGCCGAGACGCCAGGCATCCACCAGCAGCGCCACCCAGGCGATCGCTCCGGCGATGAGAAGCCAGCGGCCGAGCGTCAGCAGGGTCGAGTTGGTAGCCAGCGAGAACAGGCCGGTGCGGGACGTCATCGAGACGATCAGCAGCACGACTGCTACGGCGATGAGACCGAGCCAGATGCGCAAACAGGCGCGGCCGACCCGTTTGTTACCCATCACGAGCTGGGCGGAGCCGGGCATGAGGAGAGTCATGGCGGTGAGCGTCAGGGCGCGGCGGAACTGGATGCGGGCCGACGCGACAGCTGGCTCGGCGTACGAGCCACCCATCACACTCGAGCGAAGGTCGGACATGGTTTCCTCACGTGGGGAAGAAGCTGAGGCGTTGCCAAGTATCCCCACAAAGTCTCAATCCCAGATTGAGGGCGCGCCGTGGCGGCTCGGATTTTTCGGGTTCGGCCCACGGGCTCGGTGCGTCAGTCGTGGCATACCGTCCGGTAAGTTCGTCGCCATGGCAGACGACCGTCCTCAGGGCAACTACGGGTGGCTCTACGGCCAGGACGACACCTTGCGTCCTGCCCGCAAGGACTCCTCACAGCTTCCTCCCCCACAGCTCCCCCCTCCCGAGCTGCCGCCCCCGGGGGGCCGCAGTTCTGGCTCCGGATCCGACTCGGGCAAGCCGCCAAGGACCAAGAAGCGCAAGCCGATCCGACGCATCTTCGGCATCCTGGTGCTCGCCTGGATCGTCTTCCTCGTCGCAGTGCCCGTCTGGGCCTGGGGCAAGATCGCGACGGTCGATGCCGAGCCCGGCGGAGCGCGTCCCGGCGAGCAGCCCGGCAAGACATATCTGCTGGTGGGCTCTGACAGCCGGCGCGGCCTGACCAAGGCTGAGCAGAAGGAGCTGTCGACGGGCGGCGACGGTGGTGGCCGCGGCCGCACCGACACCATCATGCTGCTGCACACTGGCAGCGGGCCCAGCGTCCTGATGTCGATTCCACGCGACTCGCTGGTCGACATCCCGGGCTACGGACGCACCAAGATCAACGCTGCATACGCCTACGGCGGGCCCAAGCTGCTCGTGAAGACTATCGAGCGCAACACCGACATCCGCGTTGACGACTACGTCGAGGTCGGCTTCGGCGGGCTCGTCAAGGTCGTCGACTCGCTCGGCGGCGTCGAGATCTGCCCCAAGGAAGATCTCAAGGACAAAGATTCCGGCCTCGATGTCAAGAAGGGCTGCCAGAATGCCGACGGACGCACCGCTCTGGCGTATTCGCGCAACCGGCACACCTACGCATCTCAAGACATCCAGCGCGTGCAGAGCCAGCGCGAGGTACTCGGCTCGATCGCCTCGACGGCCAAGTCGCCGTGGACGATCCTGAACCCTTTCCGCTACCGCAGCGTTGCCGCCGGTGCATCCGGCTCGCTGACGATCGGCGACAACGTCGGCCCGATCTCGCTGGGCAAGTTCGCCCTGTCGCTGTCCTCGGCGATGAGTGGCAAGGGCCTCAACTGCACGGTCCCGCTGCGCGACTTCGCGGTGACGTGGGACCCTGAGCGCGCGCCCAAAATGTTCGACCTGATCGCGAAGGACCAGACCGACAAGATCGGTTCGCTGTGCACCAAGGACGGACTGCCAAAGCGCTAGAGCGACCCCGATAGGTTTGACCCCATGACTTCTGCACGTGGCGCGCACGCCTACGGCCTGGCCACCCTGACAGCCGACGGAACGGTCCTCGACGTCTGGTATCCCCAGCCCCAGCTCGGTACGTCGTCCGGCGCGATCCTCGAGCCCGGCGAGCTGACGGTTCTCGAGGGCGAAGATCCGGTTCGTCTCGTGCGCAAGGTAGTCGTGCACACCGAGATCGCCGACCTGAAGGCTGCACCCGCCGATGCCTACGACGTGTGGCTGCGCCTGCACCTGCTGTCGCACCGTCTAGTGAAGCCGCACGGACTCAACCTCGACGGTCAGTTCGGCCTGCTCGCGAATGTCGTGTGGACCTCGATTGGGCCGTGCGCGGTCTCGGAGTTCGAGTCGACGCGTGCGCGCGCCCGCGCGGCGGGCCAGCACGTCCAGGTCACGAGCGTCGACAAGTTCCCCCGGATGACCGACTACGTCATCCCCTCCGGTGTCCGCATCGGCGATGCCGACCGCGTGCGCCTCGGCGCCCACCTCGCGGAGGGCACGACCGTGATGCACGAGGGCTTCGTGAACTTCAATGCCGGCACGCTCGGTACCGCGATGGTCGAGGGACGCATCTCGGCCGGCGTCACGGTCGGAAATGGCTCCGATGTCGGCGGCGGCGCATCCATCATGGGCACCCTCTCCGGTGGCGGCAAAGAGGTCATCAGCGTCGGCGAGAACTGCCTAATCGGCGCGAATGCGGGCATCGGCATCTCCCTGGGCAATGATTGCGTGGTCGCTGCGGGTGCCTACGTGACCGCCGGCTCGAAGGTCACGACTCCCGACGGCGGCGTGGTGAAGGCGTCCGAGCTGTCGGGCCAGGACGGCATCCTGTTCCTGATCAACAGCGAGACCGGCGTGCTCGAGGCACGTCCCCGCGGCAAGCGCACGGGCATCGAGCTCAACGCAGCCTTGCACGCCAACTAGGAGCCGGGTGAGGTTTCGCTGGTTCGTAGTCCTGGGACTCGTGGCAGCGTCCGTGCTGTTCGCAACCGTGGTCAGCGACCGGACGCCGCTGCGAGCCCAGTTCTGTGTCGCGGAAGTGGGCGATGTGCGGGCGCAGGTCGATCTCGAACAGGGCCAGTGGAGCGCGCTCATCGCGGCGATCGCCCAAGAGCGCGGGCTGCCTCCTCGCGCCACGACGATCGCGATCGCCACGGCGTTCCAAGAGTCGAGGATCCACAACATCGACTACGGCGACCGCGACTCGGTGGGCCTGTTCCAGCAGCGTCCATCGCAGGGCTGGGGCTCGGTCGACGAGATCCTCGATCCCCGCTACGCGATCGGCAAGTTCTATGACGCACTTGTGAAGATCGACAACTACGAGTCGATGATCATCAACGACGCCGCGCAGCTCGTGCAGCGCTCGGGCTTTCCTCAGGCCTACGCCCAGCACGAGGAGTACTCCCGTGCCCTTGCCTCGGCATTGCGTGGCTACAGTCCGGCCGCGTTCACATGTCAGATCAACGCCGGCGACAGCGGCAGCACCTCGGCGGTCGTGGCCGACGTTCGCAGTGCGTTCGGCGACATCACGGTCCTGCGTGACGGCGACGATGCGAGCTACCCGCTCGAGGGCCGTGCCGCCGACGTCAAGGCCCGCGGCTGGGCCATCGCGCACTACCTCGTGGGTCAGGCGTCCTCGCTCGGAATCAGCGAGGTGTCGTTCGACCGCCGCGTCTGGACCGCATCGACGTCCAACAAAGGCTGGGTCAAGAACGCCACCGTCTCGAAAACCTCGGTCAAGGTCACCACGAACTGAGCTGAGCTCGGCCCGCCCAGTTGCGCCGATCGTCGGTCGTCGTAGCGTCCAGTCATGAGGCTGTGGACCGAAGACTCGCACCGCGGAGAGCTCCCAACCAAGACCGTCGTGGGCCTCGAGGGGAACACGCTCGCCGACGGCTTCTTCCACCTGAGCACGTGGTTCTTCGTGCTGGCGGGCTCGATCGCGATGCTGGCAAGCTGGCGCCAAGGCCGACTGGCGCCCAATCTGCCTTTCCACGCTGGGCTACTGCTGACGGGATGGGGCCTGTTCAACGTCGTGGAAGGCGTCATCGACCATTACATCGTGCAGATCCACCACGTCCGCGACGACCTGGGCGCGCCGCTCTCGAGGGATCTTGGCTTCCTCGCCTTCGGCCTCGCCCTGGTGGTCGGCGGCTGGCTGACCCGTACGAGCGGTCGCCGCCTTGCTGTCGACTGCGGCACGCGTAATGGCACGCGTATCGATATACAAGCCGCCGCGGAGGCAGAATATGGCTTGACCTCACAACTTTCCGGTTGCAAAGCAGAGTCTTCAGGTCAACTTGCGTAGCGGATGTTGATGACCCAATTGGCGAGATCATGCTCGTGTTGAGATTCGCGGCGGGCGCGGATGTGCAACTTGCTGGGCTCGACGATGCTGGCAGTTTTCATTCGATGATGTCTTCGACACAGTCCGCGGAGGTTGAATCCGGCGGTCGGTCCGTCAGGGTGTGGGAGCTGGTGGTCGAGATCGCATTCCATGACCGGTCTGGTGCAGGTCGGGAAGATGCAGGTGCCGTCTCGGATCTCGACCGCGATGCGGAGCTTTGCCGAGGGGAATCTGCCAAGTTCGGTGATGTCGAGGATGCGACCCAGCGGATCGGTGATGACCCGATGGAACAGGGTGCCGGGCTCGGCAGCGAGTTCGCGGACCATATCGGCGGGTAGCGCGAAGGAGCCATCGAACGACTCGCCCGGCTCATCAGAGAGGCCCGCGAGGCTGGTGCAGGGGATCGTGATGCCGATGATGGCCCTGCTCGATAGTGACTGGCCATCGACGATGCCGTGCATCTGCGCGATGAACGCATCAGCCCGGCGCTGCTCGAAGGTCCGAGTATCCGACGAGGCGTCGGTACGGGCTTTCGCACGGGCCGTGAGCTCGGCCTCAATGCGCAACGCTTCGGGTGTCGGGATGTACGCGTGCAGATAGCTCATGCCGTCGTCTTGGTGATCGAGCCACACACCGCGCTTCTCACGCTCGGTCCGCACGGACTTCTCGGTCGTGCCCCACTTGGCGACGAACCGCTTGAGCTTTCCCTTTAACTGGGCTGCAGTGTGGGCTTCGCCGTAGGTCGGCATCATCGCGTCCAAATGGATCAGATTGTGATTGTCGTGATCGACCTTGTCAGCAGCAGACGCGATCAAGCTGATCCGGTAGGCGTCGAGCCGCCCGGCCAGAAAAGCCGCCCACGTCTGCGGCAGCAGATTCCGGACCCGCCGCGACTGCGCCAACCCCACCTGCACCGTCCGGGTGGGTTGATGCAGAGCAACCCCCAGCTCATCGGCCGCAAACGACGCCTCCAGGTCACGCCGACGCGGATCGGTGTTCAGCTCAGCCTGCGCTCGCCGCAGATCTTGAAACGCCAGCATCCGCTCAGCGATCCTCGCCTCAGCGCGGGCGCGCTCGACCTCCAGTTCGGCGATCTCAGACAAGATCACCTTCGCTGGGTCGAGGACTGCTTCCATACCTCAAACCTAGGCGTCACCACCGACACCCGATTCGTGATCGCGGCCTGTTTCCACAGCCGCCTGACGGGCCGTCAGAACAGGTCGGCCGGGACGATCTCAACCGGAAACGGCAGCTCCAGACGTGCCATGCCATCTCGTAGCCGCCGGCCTTCGCCACCTCGACGTAATCACCGTCAGCAGCAGGTCAACGCCACGGGTGCTGAACGACAGCACTTCGATCGCGAGGAGCGGCGCGCCTGGCAGGGCTGATTCCGTGAACGCAGTCTTGGGAGCGACAACTACATCCGGCTGGATCACCGTGTCCTGGCTAAGACGACATCGAGGGGCGCGACCAGCACCTCGATGGAGTCAGGATTGGCTGTCAGCAGCACGCGATAGAGGCTCAGCACGACTCGCTGGTGTCGGATCTTCGGCGTGGGACTCACGATGAGCGAGCCGTCGATGAGTTCATA
>JBBSSC010000108.1:0-7142 GCA_038242465.1 Propionibacteriales bacterium
CAGAGCCGCTCGATGATCGTGACATTGGCCTGTCCGCCGCCCTCGCACATGACCTGCAGGCCGTAACGGCCGCCGGTGCGCTCGAGCTCGTGCAGCAGCGTCGTCATCAGACGCGTACCCGTGGCCCCGATGGGATGGCCCAGCGCGATGCCGCCGCCGTTGACGTTGGTGCGGCCGAGATCGGCACCGGTCTCCTTGGCCCAGGCCAGGACGACTGATGCGAAGGCTTCGTTGACCTCGAACAGATCGATGTCGTCTATCGTCATGCCGGCCTTCTCCAGCGCGTGCTTGGTGGCCGGGATCGGCCCAGTGAGCATCCAGACCGGATCGTCGCCGCGCACCGAGAGGTGGTGGATGCGCGCACGCGGCGTCAAGCCGTGATCCTTGACAGCCTGCTCCGAGGCGATCAGCATCGCCGAGGACGCATCGCTGATCTGCGAGGCGACGGCAGCCGTGAGACGTCCGCCCTCGGTCAGGGTGCGGAGCCCCGCCATCTTCTCCAGCGTCGTGTCGCGGCGCGGGCCCTCATCGTGCTCTAGACCGGCCAGCGGCGCGATCTCGCGCGTGAAGCGTCCCTCGTCGATCGCGGTGAGCGCACGCTGATGGCTCTGCAAGGCGAAGGCCTCCATCTCCTCGCGCGTGATGTCCCACTTCTCGGCGATCATCTCCGCGGCGCGGAACTGCGAGACCTCCTGGTCGCCGTAGCGTGCGAGCCAGCCCGGCGACTCGGCGAAGGGCGTTGTGAAGCCGAACTCGGCTCCCACGACCATCGCCGACGAAATCGGGATGGCAGACATGTTCTGCACGCCGCCGGCAACGATCAGGTCGGCCGTGCCGGACATGACGCCCTGCGCGGCGAAGTGGACGGCCTGCTGGCTCGAACCGCACTGACGGTCAATCGTGACGCCCGGGACGTGCGTCGGCAGTCCCGCAACGAGCCACGCGGTGCGAGCGATATCGCCGGCCTGCGAGCCGATCGTGTCGGTGCAGCCCAGGATCACGTCGTCGACCGCGCCCGGATCGACACCGCTGCGCTCCATCAGAGCGCTCAGCGTGTGCGCGCCGAGATCCGCCGAGTGCAGACCGGCCAGGCTGCCGCCTCGCCGTCCGACCGGTGTGCGCACCGCTTCGATGATGTATGCCTCTGCCATGTGATTCCTTTCGATGAGCTGGTTGCGACCGGGGTCGATCAGGCGTGCTGGCTGCTGACGGAGACGACCTCGCCGGTCATGTACGACGAGTAGTCGCTGGCGAGGAAGATCATGACGTTGGCGACTTCCCACGGCTCGGCCGCGCGGCCGAAGGCCTCGCGTGAGGTCAGCTCCGCGAGCGCCTCGTCGGAGGTGACCTTGGCCAGGAAGGGGTGCATCGCGAGGCTCGGCGAGACCGCGTTGATGCGGATGCCGTGCTGGGCGACGTCCATTGCGGCACAACGGGTCAGCGCCATGACGCCGGCCTTCGCGGCCGCGTAGTGCGCCTGATCAGTCTGGGCACGCCAGCCGAGGACGGATGCATTGTTGACGATGACGCCGCCGCGACCCTGCTCCACGAGACGCTGGCTCGCGGCGCGAACGCACCGGAACGTGCCGGTGAGCGTCACGGCAAGCACGAGGTCCCACTGTTCGTCGGTCATGTCGAGAATCGATGCGGTACCGCCGAGACCGGCATTGTTGATCAGCACGTCGAAGCCACCGAAGGGTTCAGTCGCGTCGAACAGACGCTGGACATCGGCCTCGACCGTCACGTCGCACACCTCGTACGCGATCTTCTCGGCACCGAACTCCTCGCGCAGCGCCGTGGCCGCCTCGGTGAGCCGGCGCTCGTGCGTGTCGCTGATGACGACAGCCCGCGCACCCTCTTCAAGGCAGCGGCGGACGACAGATGCGCCGATGCCGGCTCCGGCAGCAGCGGTGACGACGATGACCTTGTCGGCCAGAAGGCCGTGTCCCGGAACATAGTTCGGGCTCTTTGTCAGTGCAGTGTTCTCGCTCATGGGCGTGGCTCCCTGGGTAGGCCGAGCGACCGCTCGGCGATAATGTTGCGCTGGATCTCGTCGGAGCCGCCGTAGATCGTGTCGGCCCGGCTGAACAGGTAGAGGGACTGGTGCGCGTCGAGCTCATATGGCTCGGCAGCGACGGTCAGGCTGGAAGGGCCTCGTACGAGCATCGCGGTCTCGCCGAGACGGCGATGCCAGCCGGCCCACAGCAGCTTCGCGATCGACTCGTCGGTGCTCGCCGATTGCGATCCGCTGAGGGTCCTCAGGGCGTGCAGACGGATGATCTCGATCTCGGCGAGCGCACGGCCGAGCTGCTCACGAACGAGGGGATCGTCGATCGCGCCGGTGCGTCCCGCTTCCGCGATGACGCCGTCGAGTTCACGGGCGAAGCCGACCTGCTGCGCAATCGTCGACACGCCGCGCTCGAAGCCCAGCGTTGCCATCGCGACCTTCCAGCCGTTACCGGGCTGGTCGACAACCATGCCGGCGTTGGTGCGCGCGTCGGCGAAGAAGACCTCATTGAACTCAGAGGTTCCGGTGAGCTGGATGATCGGCCGGATGTCGACGCCGTCCTGCTTCATCGGCACCAGCAGATAGGAGAGGCCAGCGTGGCGCACCGATCCGGGCTCGGTCCGCGCGATCACGAAGCACCAGTCGGCCTGCATCGCGAGGGACGTCCAGACCTTCTGCCCGTCGACGATCCACTCATCGCCCTCGAGTCGTGCCTTGGTGCGGACCGCGGCTAGATCGGACCCGGCGCCCGGCTCGGAGTAGCCCTGGCACCACAGCTCGTCGACCGCGACGATCGAGGGCAGGAACCGGTCCTTTTGTTCCTGCGTTCCATACGCCAGAAGGGTCGGGCCCAGGAGCTCCTCTCCCAGATGGTTGACGCGGGCAGGTGCGTCGGCGCGCGCATACTCCTCGTGGAAGATGACCTGGCGGAACAGGCTGAGGCCCTTGCCGCCGGCCTCGACAGGCCAGCCGAGGCACGTCCAGCCGGAGGCGGCGAGGTGCTTGTTCCATGCACGACGCTCGTCGAAGAACTCGTGTTCGCGGCCCGAGCCTCCCGTGCCACGCAGCGCTGCGAAGTCGCCGGTCAGGTTGTCGGCCAGCCACTCGCGTACTTCCAGGCGGAACGCCTCGTCGTCTGCGGAGTACTCGAGATCCACGTCCTACCATCCTTCGCGCTGTACGAGAGTTCGCCACGCCAACACTACCCCACCAAGCACTTGTTTGGTAGCGTGAGTACAGCACACACCGTCCGTACGAAGGAGCAACATGTCCGCCGAGGAGCACATCGAGACCGACGTCGTCACGTACGAGGTCCGTGGATCTGTCGCCGTCGTCACTTTGAACCGTCCGCAGTACCGTAACGCGCAGAACTCCAAGGTGACATACGCGCTCGATGCCGCCTTCGTGCGTGCTGTCGATGACGATGCGGTCAAGGTCATCGTGCTGGCAGGCAACGGCAAACACTTCTGCGCGGGCCACGACATCGGCACTCCGGGCCGCGATGTCGACGAGACCTTCGAGCGCAAAGCCGTCATCTGGTGGGATCACACCGACAAGGCCGGCGTCGACTCCCGGCTAGCGCGCGAGTCCGAGGTCTACCTCGGGATGTGCCGCCGCTGGCGCGAGATCCCCAAGCCGATGATCGCGATGGTGCAGGGTGCATGCATCGCGGGCGGCCTGATGCTCGCGTGGTCGTGCGATCTGATCGTCGCCTCCGATGACGCCTTCTTCTCCGACCCCGTCGTCCGCATGGGCATCCCCGGCGTCGAGTACTTCGCGCACCCGTGGGTTATGAACCCACGCGCTGCCAAAGAGTTTCTCTACACGGGCGACCGTTTCAGCGCTGAGCGGGCACATCAGCTCGGCATGGTGAACCACGTCGTGCCGCGCGACGAGCTTGAGACGGCGACGTTCGCTTTGGCCGAGCGCATCTCACAGATGCCCCGATTCGGACTCGCACTGACCAAGAAGGCCATCAACCAGGCCGAGGACCTGCAGGGACTGCGCGCCGGGATGGACTCGGTATTCGGCCTGCACCACGCCGCTCACTCGCATAACGCCGAGGTCAACGTCGATTCGCTCGCCGGAATGGACGCCAAGGCGATGCGCGACGCCGGCGCCAAGGACGCGAAGGAGTCCGGCGCGTGAACCTCGAGCTCACCGAAGAACAAGAAGCCTTCCGCGCCGAGGCGCGCGCCTGGCTCGCGGAGCACGCACCCCAGACCCCGCTTCCCGCGATGGACACCGAGGCCGGCTTCATCGCGCACCGCGCTTGGGAGAAGGAGCTCGCCGAGGGCCGCTGGTCGGTCGTCGCGTGGCCTGAGTCGCTCGGTGGTCGCGATGCCGATCTCGTCGAGTGGGTTCTCTTCGAGCAGGAGTACTACCTCAGCGGCGCCCCCACGCGCGTCGCACAAAATGGCATCTCCCTGCTCGCTCCCATCATCTTCGAGCACGGCACACCGGAGCAGCAGCAGCGCTTCCTGCCACCCATGACAGATGGCTCCGTCATCTGGGCGCAGGCTTGGTCCGAGCCCGAAGCAGGTAGCGATCTTGCCTCGATCCGGTCGACGGCCCGCCGCGATGACCAGCGCGGCGGCTGGGTGCTCAACGGCCAGAAGACGTGGAGCTCCCGCGCAGCCTTTGCCCACTGGGGATTCGGACTGTTCCGCTCCGACGCCGACGCCGCCCGCCACTCGGGCCTGACGTACTACCTGTTCGACCTGACGAGCCCCGGCATCACGGTGCGCCCGATCGCCCAGCTCGACGGCGATCCCGGATTCGCCGAGATCTTCTTCGAGGATGTCTTCGTCCCAGATGCCGATGTCCTGGGCGGCGTCGGCGACGGCTGGCGGGTCGCGATGAGCACGGCCGGCAATGAACGCGGCCTGTCGCTGCGCTCGCCGGGCAGGTTCCTCGCAACGGCCGACCGGCTCGTCGAGCTGTGGCCGGAGCACGCCGACGAGTCCCCCACCTCGGCCGATGACGTCGTCGACGGCTGGATCGCCGCCGAGGCCTACCGGCTCTACACCTGGAACACCGTGACCGAGCTCAGCGCCGGCGGAGACGTCGGAGCGGCCGGCAGCGTCAACAAGCTCTTCTGGTCACAGCTCGATCTGACGCTGCACACCGCAGCACTCGACCTGCTGGGACCCAGCGCCGAAGTACGCGATCTGGCTGGCAACGAGCACGGCTGGATGGATGGATATCTCTTCGCCCTGGCGGGCCCCATCTATGCCGGGACCAACGAGATCCAGCGCAACATCGTGGCGGAACGACTGCTCGGTCTGCCCCGCGAAGGCTCGACGAAAGGCAAGCGATGAAGTTCGCACCCACGGATGACCAGAAGGACTTCGCCACCGCGATCCGCAAGCTGGTCACGGCCGCCGACGTCCCCGCAGCCGCCCGCCAGTGGGCCGATGGCTCGACGGACGCGGGAGTCTCGCTGTGGGGCCGCCTCGGCGATCTCGGCGTGCACGCTCTCGTCGCGCCCGAGTCGATCGGCGGCTTCGGCAATGCCCCCGTCGAGCTCGCGCTGGCGTTCACCGAGATCGGCCGCGCGGGCCTGCCTGGACCCTATGTCGAGAGCGCGGCCTTCCTGCCCACGCTACTCGGCGAGTCCGGCCTCGACGACCTCGTGTCGCCGTGGGTCAGCGGCTCCGTCATTGCGACGGTCGCATCGCTGCCCGAGGCTCCTTACGCGGTCGATGCTGGCGTCGCTGGCGACGTCCTCGTCATCGACGGTCTCGACGTCCGCCGCGGCACGGCCCACGAGGCAGTCCGCTCGGTCGATCCCACTCGCTCGCTGTCGCGGGTCGAGGCCGGCGAGGTCCTGACAACCGTCACGGCCGAGCAGTTGCAGCGTGCCCGCGACGCTGCGGCGCTTGCCACGGCGGCCCAGCTGTACGGCGCGAGCCTGCACCTGCTCGACGCGTCCGTCGAGTACGTCAAGGCGCGCCGGCAGTTCGGTCGCGCAATCGGCGAGTACCAGGCGGTCAAGCACCAGCTGGCCGACGTCAAAGTCGCGGTCGACTTCACCCGTCCCCTGATCTGGGGTGCGGCCCTGGCTGCGCAGGACTCCGATCCGAGCGCTTCGATCGCGGCGTCGTCCGCCAAGGTCGCGGCCTCTCGCTCGGCACTGCTGGCCGCTCGAACCGCTCTTCAGGTCCACGGCGCGATCGGCTACACCAACGAGCTCGACCTGAGCCTGTGGTTGACCAAGGTCCGTGCCATGGTGTCGACGTGGGGCACAGTCGCCCATCATCGCGCCCGCATCCTGGAGCACCTGACCACGACAGAGAGGGCGTCCCGTGTACTTCGGGCTTGATGACGAGCAGCGCGAGCTGTCGTCCACGATCGAGGCGTTCCTGGCACGCCGCAGCTCCAGCGCGGACGTGCGCCTCGCGGTCGAGTCCGACCTTGGGCATGATGCTGCCCTCTGGGGCTCGCTATGTCGCGAGATCGGTGTCGGCGGCCTGCACCTGCCCGAAGACCTGGGCGGCGCGGGCTACAGCCTGTTCGAGACCCAGATCGTGCTGGAGCGCCTTGGTCAGGCGCTCGCGCCGGCGCCCCTACTGGGCTCCAATGTCATCGCGGCCGAGCTCATCCGGCGCACGGCCGACGCGGATCGTCAGGCAGCGCTCCTCCCGGCCATCGCGGCCGGCGAGCAGATCGCCGCGGTCGCCTGGGCCGACGCCGAGGGCCGGCACCAGCTCGACTCGAGCGATGTCGTGGCCACGTCGAACGACGGGGCATGGCAGCTCGACGGCCGGGCCACGCTCGTGCTCGATGGAGACCTGGCAGATGTCCTGCTCGTCGTCGCTCGTGTGGAAGCGGGCATCGGCGTCTTCCACGTCGACCCGCAGGCCGCGGGCCTCGTCCGCACCCGGCGCATCGCGCTCGATCTCACGCTGCGCTTCGCCGACATCGATCTGACCAGCGTGGCGGCCGAGCCGTGGTCGCTCGACGCTGGCCGGGCCCTCGAGCAGGTCCACACCATCGCGCTCGCGATGATCGCCGGCTGGCAGGTCGGCACTGCACAGCGCGGGCTCGACATGACGGTCGACTACGCCAAGACCAGGATGCAGTTCGGCCGCACGATCGGCTCGTTCCAGGCGCTCAAGCACCGGATGGCCGA
>JBBSSC010000109.1:0-7083 GCA_038242465.1 Propionibacteriales bacterium
CATGAATGCTCCGAACCGCAGTTTTGTCATGATGAGAGGACTCTCATTTCAATGGAATCTGATGGTCTTTCCCGACCAACGTGCGGCCCGGTTCGATCAAGTTATGCGCTGTTGGCTACGTCGCCAACAGCTATTTCCACAATTTGGAATGTGCTGCAAATCACTTCCACACGCCCGGCCGAGAACCATTGATGGCCCGCCGTTTCCGGCGGGCCATCAGTGACGTAAGAGGTAAGTGCGGGGTCAGCCGGCCTCGTGGACCAGGTGCGGTTGAAGGTTGCGAAATCGGCTGCCGTGAAAGATCAGGGGCGTCACGTCAGGGTGCGAGTCCATCGACCAGATCCGTAACAGGCAGATCGAGTGGTCGCCGGCCGTAGTCTCGGTCTCGATGCTCGTCTCGAGCCAGAGCGTCGAGCCATGCACGAACACCGCACCGTTCTCGTTGGCCTCCCACTGGACGTCGCTGAACCGGTCGGCGTTCTTGGACGCCAAGGACCGCGCGACCTGTCCGTGCTCCTGCGCCAGCACCGAGAGACCAAGGCGGCGAAGTCCGCGCAGCTGTGGCCAGGTCGTCGACGTACGCTGGATGCAAATCTGCACGAGCGGCGGATCCAACGACACCGGGACGAAGGCACTGACCGCCATCCCGATCGGTTGGCCGGACTCCGCCAGCCCGGAGAGCGCAAGCACTCCACTGGGAAAGCACCCATAGGCCTTCCGCAGCTGGTCCGGCGCGAAGACCGGGGGATGTGGGAGCACAGTGTCACGCGCCTCTCGGGGTGGACGGGATATCAACTGGACGGGGCTGCACACGGTGGCGGTCACGTCAACATCGCCTTGAGGTCGAGGAATTCCTCGATGCCGAACCGTCCGCCCTCGCGTCCGACACCGGACTGCTTAAACCCGCCATGCGGCGCTGCGCGGTTGACCGGCCCGCCGTTGATGCGAACGCGTCCGGCGCGCAATCTGGACGCGACGGCCAATGCACGGTCGGGGTCGCCCGACCAAACGGCCGCACCGAGCCCAAAGGACGTGTCGTTGGTGATAGCCACCGCCTCTTCGTCGTCATCGAACGCGATGATGCTCAGCACCGGGCCGAAAATCTCCTCCTGCGCGATGCGCATACTGTTGTCGACACCGGTGAAGATCGTGGGACGCACGTAGTAGCCACGCTCGACACCGTCGGGCAGTTCGTCGCCACCTGTGAGGATCGTGGCACCTTCTGACTGCCCCAATCGGATGTAGCCGCGTACACGCTCGAGCTGATCGGAGTTGGCCACCGGCCCCAGCATCGTCGACTCGTCGGCCGGATCGCCGATGACATAGCTTTCGGCACGCGCCTTGGCGAGACGGCCGACGTCATCGATCAGCGCGGCCGGCACGATCATGCGGGTCAGTCCCGCACACACCTGGCCGGCGCTGCGCAAGCAGTCATCGACGCCATCGTTGACGGCCTTCTCGATGTCGGCGTCGGCGAAGATCACGTTCGGCGACTTGCCACCGAGCTCGAGGGCGACCCGCTTGACTGACCGCGACGCCAACTCCATGACCCGCTTCCCGGCTCGGACCGAACCGGTGATCGAGACCATGTCGACCAGGGGGTGTGTGGCCATGGCCTCGCCGACGACGGGGCCAGTACCCGGCACGACGTTCAGTACTCCTGCTGGCAGTCCTGCGACCTCGAAAATCTCGGCGACCACGAAGGCCGTGCTGGGCGAGCGCTCGCTGGGCTTGAGCACGACGGTGCAACCGGCTGCGATCGCGGCGCAGACCTTGACGAAGATCTCCATCAACGGCGCATTCCATGCGGTGATCGCGCCGACGACGCCGATCGGTTCTTTAACGATAATCGCGTTGCCGATCTGTTCCTTCCACTCGATCATCGGTAGGTCCTCGCCGATCAGGCGCAGACCCGCCACTACTGAGCGCACCTCACCACGGGCCAGGACGATGGGCTTGCCGATCTCGGAGCACAGATCCTGGCTAACCTGCTCCATCCGCGCCTCAAGGGCGTCGGCGGCACCGTTCATGACTGCGATGCGCGTCTCCAGGCTTGAATGTGACCAGGCGTCGAAGGCGGAAGAGGCGGCCCTGGCGGCTTTGTCGACGTCTTCGGGTGTTCCGGCTGGCGCCGAGGCAACGATCTGTTCGGTGGCCGGGTTGACGACATCGATGACAGCCGTCGAGGTCGAGGCGACCCACTGACCACCGATGAAGATCGATTCCTGAACTCGCATAGTTTTCTCCACTGTTAGGGGGCTTCCGTCTGAACGGTCGCAGTGCTAGGTGACTGGATGGGCGGGCTGTGCGGCCGTGTTGACCTAAGAGTCAGGCGAGACCGTCGGCGATGCGCCGAGCGGCCGTGAGCAGGATCGGCACAAACCTCTCCAAGGGGGCTCCCGACCCGAAGGCCGAGATCGAGATCGCGGCGGCAGGAACCCGGTTGCGCGGCACGACGGGTGCAGCGATCGACCGCACACCGACGTAGGCCTCGCCGTTGTCGAGGACGACGCCGGTGTTGGTCATGTCGCGCAGCTGCTTAGCCAACGCCTTGGGATCGCGGATCGAGAACTGGGTCAGGCTCGGCAGCGGTCTGCGAGTACCACGGTTCTCGAGCAGATCGGCGAAGCCGTTGGCGGCCAGTAGCGCCTTGCCAAGCCCCGTACACGAAGCGGGCAGTCGCGCACCGACGCGAGCCGGGATGCGGCTGCCACCGGAACCCGATAACTTCTCAAGACATACGACGTCGAATCCGCGAAGGACGCCGAGTTGGACCGTGACGCCGGTCTGCGCGAACAGCCACTCCAAGACGGGAGTGGAGACTGTCAGCAGCGCCCGGTGCTCGGTCATCTGAGAACTGGTACGCAGCTCGACCAGCTTGAAACCGGGGCAGTACTTGAGTCCGACCCGACCTGCCAGTCCGTGCTGGCACAACTCGTTCAGCAGACGGTGCACGGTGCTGCGCGGCAGCCCGACCTCTTCGCTGAGGTCGGAGAGGCTGACCTCGCCGGTCGGGTTGTCGACCAGAACGGCCAGCACCTGTAATGCCTTCGAGACCGACGACTGGGCAAGATCCGGCACTGTGCTCTGGTCATCCATAACCGGCTTTCGTCCAACGGCTGTGATCGTCGAGCTCATGAACCCTCCAAGGTTTCGCTGTAACCCTTGTGTAGTGCGTCACACGAGCGTCTCGCAACGACGGATTCCAAGCCCTGGAAGTTATCGCTGCAAACTCGCAAATTTCCCTCATTGTGACGCTTCGTTCGAGCAAAAGTTCCAACATCTGGAAAAGCGGCCTCACGAGACCTTGCCACCTCGGCTCAGCCGTCATGGCGTCAATGCCGGGAATATCACCGGCACTTCACTCAATGTCCAAGAGACTCTGCCTCTGTGGTTCAGCGGGATTGTCCGCTGGTAGCCATCAAGACGGCCCAGCATGGCCAACAGGTCGACCCAGAAGGGGGCGGTGGCGTTGGGTCGTGTTCGGACTGCGGCAGCCCAAGATTGATGCCGCATCCTCTTGAGCTCGAGACATCCACCTGGACAGGCAAGTCAGGCCCTGACCGCGCATCTGCGCTGGTCAGGGCCTGACTTTCTTGCTGTGGCAGGTAGAGGGTTCGAACCTCTGTAGGCTGAGCCGTCTGATTTACAGTCAGATCCCTTTGGCCACTCGGGCAACCTGCCGGGGTGTTGCCGGGGCAACGATGAGCAAGCCTAGCGCAGCCGATTAGGCTGGACGAAATCAGTCCCCCGTATCGCTTCAGGAGTACCTCATGGCCGACTCGTCATTCGACATCGTGAGCAAGATCGATCGCCAGGAGGCAGACAACGCACTCAACCAGGCGATCAAAGAAATCCAGACCCGGTACGACTTCAAGAACACCGGCGCCGAGATCAAGTGGAGCGGCGAGTGGGGCATCGAGATCACCGCGAATGCCGATGAGCGCGCTCTGGCCATCCTCGACGTCTTCAAGGACAAGCTCATCAAGCGTGGCATCTCGCTGAAGTCCCTCGAGGACGGCGAACCCCGCCAGTCGGGCAAGGACGTCAAAATCAACTGCACATTTGGCGAGGGCATCGACCAGGATCAGGCCAAGAAGGTCTCTAAGCTCATCCGCGATGAGGGCCCCAAGGGCATCAAGGTCCAGATCCAGGGCGATGAGCTCCGCGTCACGAGCAAGAAGCGCGACGACCTCCAAGAAGTCATCGCCCTGCTGAAGAACGCGGACCTGGACTTTGCGGTGCAGTTCACCAACTACCGCTGAAGCCAAAGCGCCGGAGGGCCAAAGCCACCGCGGGGCCCAACTCGAGAGCGGCCCCGCGCTCCGGGCGGCTACGGCAGGTGAGCCACCAAGAGGTTTGGCCAGGCGCTCAATGCCACCAAGGCTGCTGTGCCCGCGAGGACTGTGGCCTTGGCGAGTCTCACCGAGAAGGGCGGGGACGGGCTGACGTACCGATCGGCTTCGGGGCGGTCACACAGGACGACGACGAGCCGCAGGTAGTACGCCAGGCCCAGCATGATGTTGATGCCCATCACGACCGCGAGCCACACATGATCGGCCTCGACGACGGGCCGCAGGACGAGGAACTTGGTCACCAGACCGACGACGGCCGGGGGGAAGCCGGCCAGCGTCAGGGCTGCGAAGACGAGCGGGATGCCCATCCAGGGATCGGTGCGCGCCATGCCCCGCAGCTCGTCGAGGCTTGTGCTCCCCCGCAGCCGCAGCACGACCGCGAGTGCCGCGAAGGCCACGAGATTGGCCAGCGCATAGACCGCGAGGTACTGGACGGGGGCCGTCAGGCCGTCGCCGGAACCGATCACCACCGCAGGGGCGAGCAGGAAGCCGGCCTGGGCGATCGATGACCACGCGAGCAGGCCGATCGCGTTGTCTTGGCCCAGCGCGCCGATATTGCCGATCGTCATGGTCACTGCTGCGACGACTGCGATAACAGGCTGCCAGCTCGACTGCGCCGGGGGCAGCGCGACCGTGAGGAGAATCAGGACCGCACCCAGCGCCGCGGCCTTCGACACCGTCGACAGGAAGCCCGCGACCATGACGGACGCTCCCGCGTAGGCATCGGGGATCCACACGTGGAATGGCACCGCACCGAGCTTGAAAAGCAGGCCCACGACCGTCAGCACGATCGCGACCGACACGACGGACGGCGGCACGTCCGGGCTCACAAGCGCCTCACGGATCGTGAGGTAGTCGAGCGATCCGGTGATGCTGTACAGCAGCGAGACGCCCATCAGCGTGATCGCGGTGGAGACCACTGACGCCAGGAAGAACGTCCAAGCCGCCCGGATCGCCCTCCGGTCGCCCTGGCGTAACCCCACCAATGCGATGGAGGGCAATGACAGCAGCTCGAGCGCGACGATCAGCGTCACGAGATCACGCGCAGTGACCATCAGCAGCGCGCCGGCCGCGGCGCTCATCAGCAGGAAGTGGTACTCCCCCGGCGGCATCGCATTCTCGAAATTCATGACATTCGACGCCACGACGACCAACAGCGTGCCCACCAGAACGAGCAGCGAGAAGGCACATGGATAGGACGTCAGGTCACCGCGGATCAGCTCGGCGGCCGCCGCGATCAGACCGGCCGTCGCCGGCAGGCCCGAGCCGAGCCACGTGCGTCGCGAGTAGAACGCGTCGACGAGCAGCGCTACCAGGGCGCCGACCATGACGATGGTCGCGGGGCCGGCGATGGTCCAGTCGATGGGGATGTTCATCGCACCGCCACGATCTCGAGGGGCTCGTAGAGGTCGAGCAGCAGCTGAGGCGCAAGACCCAGGACCACGACCGCCACGACCAGCGCACCCATCACGATGATCTCGCGACCGCCGAGATCGCGATCGGCATCACTCGGCGTGGGCTCACCCTGCGCGAGCAGGCGGATCGCGCGGACGAAGTAGGCCGTCGTCAGCGCGATGCCGAGCAGCGCGAGTCCCAGGCCGGTCCAGGCGACGGGCTTGGACAGGATCCCGCCGACCTCGTACGCCGCGCGCAGCGACAGCAGCTCGCCCCAGAACCCCGCGAGACCCGGCAGGCCGAGGCTCGCGACGGCGGCGAACACGAAGACCACCGCGAGCCACGGCGTCCGCGAGTAGAGCCCGCGACCGATCGCGGTCATCGAGGCCGTGCCGAAACGATCCTTGAGCGATCCAGCGGCGAAGAACAACAGCCCTGTGACGAGCCCGTGGGCGACCGAGCCGAATACCGCCGCGGCCAGACCGACGTCGCTGCGGGTAGCGATCGCGAGCACGACGAAGCCCATATGCCCGATGCTCGAGTAGGCGATGAGCCGCTTGAGATCGTCCTGCGCATAGGAAGCCAGCGCCGACCAGACGATGCCGATCGCACCCGCGATCGCGAGGTACGGCGCGAGCTCGTCGAAGCGCGGGGAGGGCATGACGAACACGATGAGGCCGTACGTGCCGAGCTTGAGGAATACCGCAGCGAGGAGGACCGAGCCGACCGTCGGGGCCGAGCTGTGGGCGTCGGGCAGCCACGTATGCAGTGGGACGAGCGGCGTCTTGACCGCGAAGCCCAGCATGATCAGGGTCACCGGAACGACTGACACCGAGTACAGGTTGCTGATCTCCAGCGAGCCGCCGTCGATCGCAGCGATCACGATGCCCACCAGCAGCAGCGCCGAACCCGTGACCGTAAAGAGAAGAAACCGCGTCGCCGATTTCCTGGCCCCGTTCTTGGAACTCAGACCGGGCGGGTCGTCATCTGAAGAGCTGTAGTCGGAAGCACCCCACCAGGCGATCACGAACCACATCGGGATCAGCGCCAGCTCGAAGAAGACGAAGAACAGCAAGGCATCGCGCGAGCTGAAGACGCCCAGAGACGAGGCGCTGATGATCAGCACGAGCCCCACGAGCGCCGGCGATGTGTCATCCGCGACGAGCCACAGGCAGCACAGGACGCCGATGAAGGCGGTCATCAGCAGGAACGGCCACGAGACGTCCGTGACGCCCAGGTGCAGGCGGGCGCCGATCGGCTCGATCCAAGATCGGTCGATCTCACCCGAGACGTAGACGTCGAGATCACCATCGCGGACGACCGCGATCAGCGC
>JBBSSC010000110.1:0-7078 GCA_038242465.1 Propionibacteriales bacterium
ACGGGATCGCCGTCGAGCTGCATCGGCACGGGCTTCTCGGTTGAGATGACGACCTTGCGGCCGGTCAGCCGGTCGAGGCGCTCATTCGTCCGCTTCTGCCGTCCGACGACTCGCACGATGATCGCGAGCCAGCCGATGAAACGCTTCGGCGCGATGACCACGACGTCGAGCAGGCCGTCGTCGATCTGGGCGTCAGGCAGCAAGGGAATGCCTCCCTGCAGGAAACCGACGTTGCCGACCACGACGGTGCGGGCGCGGAACTTCTTGACCTCGCCGTCGTCGACCGTGATCTTGACCTTCATCGCAGGGAATCGAGCGGCCTTGATGCCGCTGACGAAGTAGGCAAGCCAGCCGACCTTGCTCTTGAGCTGGTCGTTGACGCCGGTCATGATCGCGGCGTCCATCCCGAGTCCGGCCATCACGAGGAAGGTTGTGTTGGTGCCTGAGTCGGTCACGAGCGTCGACAGATCGATCGCACGGTCCTGACCGCCGAACACGACGTCGAGGGCATCGCGCGTGTTGAGCGGGATGTCGAGATTGCGCGCCAGCAGATTGCCTGTGCCGTGGGGCAGGATGCCGACCGCGACGCCCGTGCGGGCGACCTCCTCGCAAACGGCACGGACTGTGCCGTCGCCACCCGCAGCGACGATCAGGTCGACCTCTTCGTGCAGCGCGGCCGTGGCCTGTCCGTGGCCGGGATCCTCGATCGTCGTCTCGTACCAGAGGGGCTCGGTCCAGCCCGAGAGCTCGGCAACCGCGCGGATGCGGGCCTTGAACTCCTCAACATCCCCGACCTTCGACGGGTTGATGATGACTGCGGCGCGCTTGCGTCCCGAGCCTGTGATGACGGCAGCCTCGTGTGGCAGTCGCGTAGAGCTGCTGACGATGAGGATCCACAGCGCTATCGTCACCGCCATGCCGAAACCGAGGCCCGCCAGGACATCGCTCAGGTAGTGAACCCCCAGGAGTATCCGGCTCGCGCCGACGCCGAGCGCCAATGCGGCAAGCACCGTCACGAGGACACGGCGCTTCCAGCCGCGTCCCGTCAGGACGATCGTGATCAAAATCGCGACGGTGAAGAACATCGCGGCGCCCGAGGAGTGACCGCTCGGGAACGAATAGCCGCCGGGCTCGTACAGCGGCTCGTCGAAGACGGGACGGGCGCGCTCGAAGACCAGCTTCAGCAGGACATTGCCGCCGATGGCGACGATCCCGCTGGCCACGATCCAGATCGCGATCGCGCGCTCGTGCTTGAGCAGGGCATACCCCGCGAGCAGCGCCAGGACGATCCCGCAGGCGAGATTGCTGAACACCACGGCGACGATCTTCAGCAGATTCGTGAAGCCCTCGCTCTTGTACGAGAAGTCATAGGCCCAGTCGGCCACGCGGGCGTCGAGGCGCAGGACGGCCGAGGCGTCGGTCGCGATACTGACGGCGAAGAACACGAACACCACGGCCGGCAGGACCATGAGCCAGGGGATGACTGAAGGTCGGCCGGGCTCAGCGCGGCGCAGGTCGAACGTCATCGTGTCTCCTCAGGGGTCGGTCAACTCTAATGGACCGCAGGCACGCCACAGTCCGGGCGATAGGCTGGTGGCGTGATCGACGCCCGAATCCTGAGGGATGACCCTGATGCCGTGCGGGCTGCCCAGCAGCGCCGTGGACTGCCGACCGAGCTCGTCGACGAGCTCATCAGCGCCGATGAGCAGCGTCGATCGTCTATCTCGGCGTACGAGGCCGTCCGCGGCGAGCAGAAGAACCTCGGCAAGCTGATCCCCAAGGCGACCGGCGACGAGAAGCAGCAGCTCCTGGCTCGCACCAAGGAGCTCAGCCAGCAGGTCAAGGACGCCGAGGCCGCGCAGACCGAGACCGCCAAGGCGTTCGAGACGCTCATGAAGACGCTGCCCAATCTCGCGTCGGCCGATGCGCCGCAGGGTGGCGAGGACGATTTTGTCGTGCTCGAGACCGTCGGCACGCCGCGCGACTTCGCGGCCGAAGGTTTCGAGCCCCGCGATCACCTCGAGCTCGGGCAGATGCTCGGCGCGATTGACGTCGAGCGCGGCGCCAAAGTCAGCGGGTCGCGGTTCTACTTCCTCACAGGTGTCGGCGCGCAGCTCGAGCTCGCGCTGACCCAGCTCGCGATGAGCAAGGCCGCCGCGTGGGGCTTCACGCCGATGATCCCGCCGGCGCTGGTCAACGAGCGCGCGATGGAGGGCACGGGCTTCCTCGGCCAGGCCGCCGATGACGTCTACCACCTCGAGAAGGACGGCCTGTATCTCGTCGGCACGTCCGAGGTGCCGATGGCGGCTTATCACTCCGACGAGATCCTCGACGCTGCCTCGCTGCCGCGCCGTTACGCCGCCTTCAGCCCGTGCTTCCGGCGCGAGGCCGGCTCGTACGGCAAGGACACGCGCGGCATCTTCCGCGTCCATTGGTTCGACAAGGTTGAGATGTTCGTCTACACGACGATCGAGGAGTCCTACGCCGAACACGAGCGCATCCTGGGTTGGGAGAAGGCCTGGCTCGACGCTCTCGAGCTGCCGTACCGCGTCATCGACGTCGCCTCGGGCGATCTCGGGCGGTCGGCCATCCGCAAGTTCGACTGCGAGGCCTGGATCCCCACGCAGGGCAAATACCGCGAGGTTTCGTCGGCGTCCAACTGCACCGAGTTCCAGAGCCGTCGCCTCGACATCCGGGTGCGCGGAGCCGAGCTCGACGGCGGGGCGGCCACGCGTCCGGCCGCGACGCTCAACGGCACGCTGTGCGCCATGACCCGCACGATCATCGCGATCCTCGAGAACGGTCAGCAGGCCGATGGCTCGGTGCGCCTGCCGGCTGCGCTGCATCCCCTGCTCGGCGAAGTCCTGAGGCCGATCGCGTGAGCCCTTGGCGCCCGCGGCTGATCGCGCTCGATGTCGACGGCACCCTCGTCGACAATACGAACGAGATGAGCGATGCGGTGCGAAGAAGCGTCCGGGCGCTGCGCGAGTCCGGTATCGAGGTCGTCATCTCGACCGGCCGCGCGATCCCGGGCGTGCTCGACACGACGGCCAAGCTGGGCTTCACCGAGGGTTACGCCGTCGCGAGCAATGGCGCGATCGTGTTCTCCTACGATCCGGTCGACGTCCTGCAGGCGGTGACCTTCGATGCGAGCGATGCGGTGCGCCGGGTGCTCGAGCAGGTGCCCGACGCGATCGTCGCGGTCGAAGAGATCGGCGTCGGCTTTCGCGTCAACCGTGCATTCCCCGCGGGCGAGGTCAGCGGCCAGTTCATCGTCGAGGATGTCGACTCGCTGATCGCCGAGCCCGTCACGCGAGTCGTCATCCGCTCGACGGATCACACGGCTGAGGAGTTCACCGCGATAGTCGACGATCTCGGTCTGATCGGCACCAACTATTTCATCGGCTTTTCGGCCTGGCTCGACCTCGCGCCCGCCGGTGTGTCCAAGGCATCCGGGCTCGACTTCCTGTGCCGCAAGTTGGGCATCGACCAGTCCGACGTCCTCGCGGTCGGCGACGGCAATAACGACCTCGAGATGATCCAGTGGGCCGGCCGAGGAGTAGCCATGGGCCACGCCCCCGAAGCCCTCAAACAGATAGCCGACGCCACGACAGCCTCTATCGAGGACGACGGCCTCAGCCACGAACTAGCCACCTACCTGTAGCCCGGGCGCCCCTTCTCCGATCATGGTGGATTGGGGCTGCTTAGGCGATTTGGCTGCTTTCTAGCTCGTCGAAGCAGTCGAGGACGGCGTCGACTGATGGGGCCGTTCTGGAGGTGTGGTTGGGTGCTGCGGATCCGGCGAGCTTGGCGTCGCGGGCGCGGCGCAGATGGCGCTTGATGGTGGACGTCGAACAGCCCAGTCGGTCGGCGAGCTGATGGCAGGTGTCCTTGGGGTGCGACTCGCGAGCAGCCATGACGGCGTCGTGGCTCAGCGGTCCGCCGCCGACGCGCGGTACACCGAAGGGTGTGGAGCTGAGCTGCTGCACCTCGATGCCGAGCTGGGCGCGAATGCGCAGCCGATCGCTCTCAGTCGTACAGGCCACGAATCCGGAGACGTCGACCTCGACGACAGCGCGATAGAGACAGGCGACCATCAACGGACAGCCGGCGCATTGCCGGTGCGCCGAGGCGCGTTTGGCGGCGAGCTCGTCCCAGGCGGCAGCGCTGATGTCCGTGCGCTCGGGTGGTGAATGTAACAACTCGTCTTGGTATACCTCCGGCACGTGCGCGCACGGAGGTGATTGTGCGTTGATCGAAACGATCATGGCGCTCCTTCTCCCCGTTGAGGCGGCGCCACTCCTGCGCAACCCCCGTTTACACCACCTTTAACATTAGAGGTACATACCCCCAGCGGCACCATTCTTTGCCGAAGAATCCGAATTTTCGGTACGTTCGTCTGATCCAGCGGGAAGCGCGAGTCGCATGTTTTGCAGTTGTGCCTGTGCCTGCACCTGTTGCGCGTACAGTGCAGCCTGCAATCCGTGGAACAGGCCTTCGAGCCATCCGACGAGCTGAGCTTGTGCGATCCGCAGCTCGCTCTCGCTCGGAGTGTCGTTGTCGAAGGGCAGGCTGAGTCGCTCGAGCTCTTCGACGAGCTCGGGCGCGAGGCCGTCCTTGAGCTCTTCGATGGATTGCAGATGGATAGTTCGCAGGCGCGTTCTGCTGGCTTCGTCGAGAGGCGCGGCCTTGACCTCGTCGAGGAGCTGGCGAATCATCGCGCCGATCCGCATGACCTTCGCGGGCTGCTCGACGAGATCGTCGAGGGGGGTGCCAGGCGATGGAACCGTGACGGTCTGGCCGTCCGTGCCGATGATCTCGGGGGTCTGCTCTGTCATGCATCCACACTAACCAGCCGCTCTGACGTCCGATCACCGCCGCAGACGGCGAGAAGTGAGACGGTGGGGCGGGCGCCTCTACAGGGTGAGGAGGATCTTGCCGGTGTGGCCGGAGTCTTCCATCAGCTGATGGGCCTCGCGGACGTCTTCCAACGGGAACGTCGCATGGATGATGGGGCGGACCGTGCCGTCACTGATCAGTGGCCACACCTGGGCGACCATGGCGGAGACGATCGCGGCCTTCTCACCGGACGGACGCGCACGCAGTGACGTCGCCATCACGGCGGCCCGTTTCGACAGCAGCGAACCGAGGTTGAGCTCGGCCTTGACGCCGCCCTGCATCCCGATCACGACGAGGCGACCCGCAGTGGCCAGCACCGACACATTGGCCGCGAGGTACTTGGCGCCGATGATGTCGAGGATGACGTCGGCGCGGATTCCTTCGGCCAACATGGTCTCGGCGAAGTCCTGCTCGCGGTAGTTGATGGCCAGATCGGCGCCGAGGTCGCGGCAGAATGCAGCCTTTTCTTCAGATCCCACGGTGACGACGACGTGCGCCCCGAATGCCTTGGCGAGCTGAATTGCGAACGTCCCGATTCCGCTTCCGCCGCCGTGCACCAGCAATGTCTCGCCGTGCTGCAGCTTGCCCATCATGAACACGTTCGACCACACGGTCGAGGCGACTTCCATCAAGCCTGCGGCCTCGGTCAGCGAGACACCCTCAGGAACCGTCGCGACCTGTCCCGCTGGTACCGCCACATACTCGGCATAGCCGCCTCCGGTCAGCAGCGCGCAGACGTGCGCGCCGGGCTGCAGGTCTGTGACGCCGTCGCCCACCGAGACGATATCGCCTGAGCACTCCAGCCCGAGGACCGGAGTGGAACCCTTCGGCGGATCGTAGAAGCCCTGCCGTTGCAGGATGTCGGCACGATTGACGCCGGCAGCCGTGACGCGGATGAGCACCTCACCAGCGGCGGGTTCGGGCATCGGGAGGTCGACGACCTCGAGGGCATCGACTCCGCCGGGCGTGGGGACTGTGACTGCGCGCATTTAACCAACGGTAACGGTCCGCACGCAGGCCCCCGCACATCCGCCCGCCCGCTCAGGGGTCACCTGGGAGGATGGCAGGTATGCGTGTCGCCCTCGTCCAGTTCGCCTCTGCCATCGATGCGACGGCAAACCGCGCGATGATCGCGGCCCAGCTCGCGGCACTGCAGGCTGAGGACGCCCTCGACCTCGTCGTCCTGCCCGAGGCGGCGATGCACGACTTCGGCTCGGCAGACCTCGATCTGGCCGCCATCGCCGAACCTCTCGACGGTCCCTTCGTGACGATGCTCGGCGCAGAGGCCAAGCGCCTGGCCACCACGATCATCGCCGGGATGTTCGAGCGCACCGACGAGCTGCCGTACAACACGCTCGTCGTCGTGGGCCCCGACGGGGCGCTGCTCAGCACGTACCGCAAGATCCACCTGTACGACTCGTTCGGCTATCGCGAGTCCGACCGCCTCCGCGCCGGTGACATCGAGCCCGTCGTGGTCCAGATCGCGGGCCGTCCCGTGGGCCTGATGACTTGTTACGACCTGCGATTCCCCGAGCTGGCGCGGGCGCTCGTCGACGCGGGCGCCGAGGCCATCGTCGTCCCCGCCGCCTGGGTTGCCGGCGATCACAAGCTCGACCACTGGCGCACGCTGCTGGCGGCCCGAGCGATCGAGAATACCGTCCATATCCTTGCGAGCGCTCAGGGTGGCGACCGCTACACGGGCCATTCCTTGGTCATCGATCCGTGGGGCTCTATCGTGGTTGAGGCAGAATCCTCCCCCGCTGTGCTCCGAGCCACCGTCGAAGCCGATGTCGTTGTGCGCGCGCGGGATGTGAACCCGTCGCTCGCCAATCGAAGGATCCGTCACACGCCATGAAAACGACCGTGCAGGGTGGGCGCCGTCGACTGGATGACTCGGTGCTCCCCGAATACGACGTGCCGACCCGCGAGCCGCGGATCGGCTCGCAGAAGACCGCGCGTCTGCTCATGGGCCTCGTGTTCGGCCTGTGGGTCGTGGGCTTCGCTGGGGCCGGCACGGCTGTCGTGGCCGTCGGCGCGCCGACGTGGATCCAGCGCCCTTCGGCCGCGCTGCTGATGGTCGTCTTCGCGATCAGCCTGACGCACCGCGGGGGCGGGCACCTGCGCATCTGGCTGCCGATCACCGCAGCGCTGGGGGCAGCGGCGCTCGTGCTCGAGACCA
>JBBSSC010000111.1:0-6930 GCA_038242465.1 Propionibacteriales bacterium
CGGGCTATACCGCAAGCTGGGTAACGCTGTTGCTGCTGGAGGGACGCTTCTGCTGGTGGGCCACCATCCGATCGATCCGCGTCACGGCGACCACGACTTTCCGGACGTCCGCTGGACGCCAGAGGACGCCGCGAGCTGGCTCGATCAGGGCGACTGGGCCTCGATCGACATCTCTACGGTCATGCGCGACGTCCACCACGACGGCATAGTCCAGGCCATCCACGCCTGAGTCGACCACCCTAGATTTGCGGGACCCTGCACGCAATTCGTGGTCTAACCGTGCAGGGTCCTGCACATCGTTCTAGGCCTTCGGCTTGGTGCGGGCGTAGCCAAATGTCGCGCCCTGTGAGAAGGCGCTGACCCCGAAGGTTGCGTTGAGCGCACTTGCCGATGTCTTGGTCAGCACTAGCTTCAGCGATCCGAACTGCGGCCGATCGCTGCGCTCGATCGTGAACAACGGGGCCCGATCGGCGTTGACGGCCGAACCGCTGACGGCCCCGGAGATACGTAGCTTGTTGAGCTCGATCGTGAAGTTGCGCAGCGAGATCTTGGCGCGTCCCACCGACAGTTTGATGCCGCCCTTGTGCTTGATCCGGAGCTTCGAAAGATTGACCGAGCTGATCGGGAACCGCGCGGCTACCGTGCCCCGAGTGGGCTTGGCCGTGGCAGGCTTGATAGCTGCCGGAGCGATACCCGCATCGGAGATGAGCTTGTAGACCTCAGGTGCCACGATGACCTGCGTGTAGCCCTTCGAGCTCGAGCCCCGACTGTCAGAGGCCTGAGCGGTCGATGTACCGGCGGCGACCAGCGCGAGACTGGCGATTGCGGCGACGAGTACTCGCCATGACCTGATTTTCATGGTGTTCCTTTCGTTGCGGACCGGTGAAGTTCGGTCGTCAATGCTTTCGGCCTGGAAGGACGTTTTGGATGCGCGGGATGCTCTTTGATCTGAGATGCTGGCCGAAAGCCGGGCGAGAGGAGCGCGGTGGTGAGTGGTGATCCTTGGCCGGGCTCGACTGGGCGTTGGCCGAGGCGTACCGCCGGTGGTCGCCGCTGGTGCACACCGTCGCCTTGCGCACTCTCGCCGATGCGGCCGATGCGGAGGATGTCACCCAGCAGGTCTTCGTGCAGGCCTGGCGAAGTCGCGGTACCTACGACGCATCGGTCCGCCCGCTGCCGGCATGGCTGACCGGCGTCACGCGTCACGCGGTCGCCGACAAGATGGCAACGCGGGCCAGGGATCGCAATCTCGCGCGGCGGCTGATCCTGCTGGCGCCGTCGATCCCCGACACGTCCGAGGAGATTGCCGATGCGGTGTACGTCGAGCACCTGCTTGGCCGAGTACCTCCCCCTCGCCGAGAGATCCTCGAGTTGGCCTACCTCGGGCATCACACCCATGCGGAGATTGCCGCACGAACGGGAATGCCGCTCGGTACTGTGAAGAGTCACATCCGCCGCGGGCTCGCCGACCTGCGCACCCAGCTGGAGGTCACGGATGGACCATCCTGAGCCGGACGTGCTGCTCGGCCTGGAGCGCGCCGACGCCGATACCGACGCCGAGGAGGTACGTCGGCATCTCGCCCTCTGTGCGCAGTGCACAGCAGAACTGGAGTCCATCGCCCGCCTCGACTCTGCGGCGGACCTGATCGGACCGGCGCTTGATCCGGGCGGGCTGATCGCGCCTGCGAGCTCAGTGTGGGACCGGGTGCAGGCCGAGCTCTTTCCGCACTCCCCAACTGTCGCGACTACGTCGACGGTGCCGCGCCGGTCTCGGTTGCCGTTGATGGTGGCCGCCGCCGCAGCGATCGCCGGCATCGTAGTTGGCAGTGTGGGTAGCTACTTCCTGTTCGTCGACACGCCCACGTCCACAGATCGGACCACGGCTGAGACGGCCGTGCCGATCGCCGTCGGGACGCTTGCCGCGGAGGGGCAAGGCGCTGTGTCGGGTGAGGTGGCCATGAGGCAGGGCACCGTATCGCGATTGCTCACGATCACCTTCTCGTTCACCGTGCCGGGTCCGGGTTACGTCGAGGCGTGGTTACTGGACCCGCTGACCAACGAGATGCTTGGACTGGGTGTCCTGGGTCCTGAAGGTGGCACGGTGACCGTCCCGGCGGGTGTAGATCTCTCACGCTTCACAACGGTCGACGTCTCACGGGAGCCCTTCGACGGCGACCCGGCGCACTCGGCTGACAGCATTGCGCGGGGTGTCCTCCAGCAGCTCTGACCGCTCCAGATTTGCGGAGTTCAGCACGTTCTCAGAGCTGTGACGTCGTGCAGAACCCCGCAAATCTGGTCAGTCTTTCGCCGCGTCTCCATCGCTGTCGCGCTTGTCGAGGTCTTGCACCAAGTTGCGCAGCTCGCCGCGGATGAAGTCGCGGGTCGCGACCTCGCCGATGCCCATCCGCAGACTCGCGACCTCGCGGGCCAGGAACTCCATGTCGGCGGTGGACTGCGCGGCGGCGGCACGGTCTTGCTCCTGTGTGACACGGTCACGGGCCTCCTGCCGGTTCTGAGCGAGCAGGATCAGCGGTGCAGCATATGAGGCCTGCAGCGACAGGATCAGCGTCAGGAAGATGAATGGATAGTCGTCCCAGCGGTGGCGTTCAGGCCCGTAGGGCATATTCCAGCCGATCCACACCGCGACGAACACCGTCATCCACGCGATGAACGTGGCAGTGCCGAGGAATCGGGCGGTCGACTCGGCGAAACGCCCGAAACGTTCGGGATCGGCTTCGCCGCGCCGTGGACGGAAGCTGCGGCGGGCGTCCCGGGGCTGGTCGAGCCGGGCGCGTTCAGTCATGGGCGGCCACCGTCGCGTGGTCGGGATCGCTCTCGCGCCAGCCCTCGGGCAGCAGATGGTCGAGAACGTCGTCGATCGTCACCGCCCCGAGCAGTCGTGAGTTCTCGTCGATGACGGGCAGCGCGACCATGTTGTAGGCCGCGAGCAGATTGGCCACATGCTCAAGGGATGCGCCCGGCCGGGGCCAGTCGATGCCGTTGTCGACGATCGAGCCAACGAGCGTAGACGGCGGTTCTCGTAAAAGCGCCTGGAAGTGCACGATGCCCAGGAACTTGCCCGTGGGTGTTTCGAGGGGCGAGCGGCACACGTAGACCATCGAGGCGAGCGCGGGGATGAGATCGGCGTTGCGCACGCGGGCTAGAGCTTCGGCGATCGTCGCATCGGCGGGCAGCACGACAGGCTCGGTCGTCATCATTCCGCCGGCCGTGCGCTCCTCGTACGACAGCAGACGTCGGACGTCTTCGGCGTCCTCAGGCTCCATCTGCGCGAGCAGTTGCTCGGCCGTCGCTGGGGGCAGCTCACCCAGAAGATCGGCCGCGTCGTCGGGGTCCATCTCGGTCAGCACATCGACTGCACGATCGGGATCGAGCACTCCGAGGATCTCGACTTGGTACCTCTCGGGGAGCTCCTCGAGAACGTCGGCGAGGCGCTCGTCGTCGAGTTCTGAGACGACCTCCATGCGTCGCTTGGGCGGCAAGTCGCGCAAGGCGTTGGCGACATCGGCCGCGCGCATCTCATCCATCGTGGCGAGCAGATGGGTCGCACCCTGGCCGGTCTCCTCGGACGTCAGGCCCTTGACCTCGTCCCACTCCAGGACGTGATTCGGGCCGCGTCGGCCGAAGCGCTTTCCGGCGGCCTGGACCGCGAGATTGGAGATGTACCAGTCGCGGCGGGGATCCTGCTCCATCGCGAGGTCGTAGACCGCGCCCGGGCTGCCGTCGGGGAGCGTGACGGTGCGGTCGAGGAGCTCGTGGATCGCGAGGGTCTCGGTGCGACGCTGCTCGAACTTTCGGACGTTCAGGACGCCCGTGGTGATGATCTGCCCCGAATCGAGCGACGTCACGCGGGTGATGGGCAAGAACACGCGCCGACGCCCGAGGACCTCGACGACGATGCCGAGCACACGCGGGCGTTGCTTGGCCGAGCGAACTGCGATGACAACATCGCGCAGCTTACCGACCTGATCACCCGCAGGGTCGAAGACGGCTTGCCCGACGATGCGGGACAGAAAGATCCGACCGGGGGTAGCGCTCACGAGGCAAACCCTACCGGGGTCGTCAGCGTGCGCCGAAACGCTAACGCACTTACGTTGAGACGCGGATCACAGTTCTCAGAGCACCGTACTCGGGAGGTATGTCATGACGCTTGCACTGCTCGACCGTCAGCACACGGTCGCTAAGCCCGGATTCAACCGGTGGCTCATTCCGCCAGCGGCCCTTGCGGTGCATTTCTGCATCGGCCAGGTGTATGCGACAAGCGTCTATAAGGCCTCGCTGGTTAAACACTTTGATGCGAGCCTGACCCAGATCGGGATTATCTTCTCGATTGCCATCGTGATGCTCGGAGTCTCGGCGGCCATCTTTGGCACGTGGGTCGACACGGGCGGGCCGCGGCGCGCGATGTTCACCGCAGCGCTGTTCTGGTCGGGCGGATTCATGATCGGCTCGCTCGGGATCGCGTCAGATCAGTTGTGGATCGTCTACCTGGGATACGGCTTCATCGGCGGTATCGGGCTGGGCATCGGCTACATCTCACCGGTTTCGACACTCATCAAGTGGTTCCCGGACCGGCCTGGATTGGCAACGGGAATGGCGATCATGGGCTTCGGCGGCGGCGCGATGATCGCGAGCCCTTTGTCGGCCAAGCTATTGGGCTTCTACGACGACTCCTTCGACACTGCGACCGGCATCGCATCGGGCTCAGCCGTGGCCAAACTCTTCGTGACCCTGGGCGTCGTCTACCTGCTGCTGATGCTGTTCGGGGCCTGGCTGATCCGCGTGCCGGCAGACGGATGGAAGCCGCAGGGATTCGACCCGTCGAGCATCAAGAGCAAGGCGCTCGTGACAAGCGACAACGTCTCGGCAGGCAATGCGATCAAGACTCCGCAGTTCTGGCTCCTTTGGGTCGTGCTGTTCTGCAATGTCACGGCCGGCATCGGCATCCTGGAACAGGCTGCGCCCATGATCCAAGACTTCTTCCGCGAGGGTGACACCTCGTCCGTCGCGGCCGCCGCCGCAGCCGGATTTGTCGGCCTGCTGTCGCTGTTCAACCTGTCGGGGCGCTTCATCTGGTCATCGACGTCCGACGCCGTGGGCCGCAAGAACATGTACGTCGGCTACCTGGGCATCGGCATCGTCCTCTACGCCTTCTTGGCCTTCCAGGGGTCGACCTCGACGATCCTGTTCGCGCTACTGGCTGGCGTTATTATCAGCTTCTACGGCGGTGGATTCGCGACAGCCCCGGCGTATCTTCGTGATCTGTTCGGGACGTTCCAGGTCGGGGCGATCCACGGTCGGCTGCTGACGGCGTGGGCTGCAGCGGGCGTCGCCGGTCCGCTCATCATTAACGGCTTCTTGGATGCTCGCGGCGAACCCGGACAGCTCACCGCGTCCGACTACCGTCCCGCACTTCTGACGATGGTCGGCATCTTGGCGGTGGGCTTCGTGGCCAATCTCCTGATCCGACCCGTCGCCTCGAAGTTCCACGAGGAGCGGACGGCCCAGGCCGAGACGCCCGAGCGGGTCGCTGCCGCGGCTGAGCACGATATCGCGGTCGGCAAGGCCGGACCGTTGCTGGTCATCGCGTGGCTCATCGTGTCGATCCCCTTGGCTTATGGCATCTACGAGACAGTCGTGAAAGCGGCCGACCTGTTCTGAGCAGGCGCAATCCGGCCCGGCATTCCTGGGGAGTTACGGCTCGGAAACACGACGGACCCGACCGGTTCACGTGGCGAGCATAGACATTGCGGGCACCACTTTCCCCATCAGAAAGGTGCCGGTTCACCTATGCCCACACCCACGTCGAAACGTCGCGTCGCGCGTCTCGTGTCCCTCCCGTTGGCCTCCGCACTCGGAGTCGGCGTCATGGCCGTCGTGCCATCCGCGCAGGCTCTGTCCACCTCTACGACGAGCAATGGATCCACCGTTTCAATCAACGACGCCCGCAGGCCGGGACTTGACACAGGTTCTATCCGCAACGTCTCGGGCTCCCGAATGGAGGGCTTCGGCAACTTGTTCGTCCACGTCGACGCTGCCGCCGACGAGGCCCCCCGTATGAATGACCAGATGATGCGCGGATTCGGGTTGACCGCGTCCAGACCAGGCTCTTACCGGTCCACCAAGGCAGTGCGTCTCGACGGCCTCGTGATGACTCGCAAGGTCGAGGTTGCCCCGGAGACGAACACGACGAGCTTCTTCGACACCTTCACCAACACCTCGACTGAGGCTATGACCTTCAAGGTGTCGTTCGGTGGATCGCTCGGCTCGGGATTCACAACGACCGGCAACAACCCCAGCCCCAACAAGGCGACGATCAAGGCGTCCAGCAGCGGCGACACGACCGCCGACACGGATGACACCTGGGTCAGCGCGACCACACCCGGCAACACCAGGCCCACAGGCGTCGTGGTGGGTGAGGGAGTCTCATCCCTGGCCGATCAGCAGTCGAATCCGTTCACGACGTCCTACGTGCCGACGGGCAGCCGCGGCAACGACCTCGGCTTCGTGCGTGAGCTGATGGTCCAGCCGGGCGAGAGCGCATCGCTGATGCAGTACGTCGTGGTGGGCACGCTGAGCGACACCGCTCAGATCTCCATCGACACCGCGGCCGTTGCAGCAACGCCGAACTTCGCGAACCTCACGCTCGACGAGATCTGCACGCTCGCGAACTGGGACATCTCCACGTACGCGGCGGCCTGCGCCGGCGCGCAGCCGCTGCAGATCCCGGCAGCGGATCCGGATGTCGACCACTCGACCACCGTGGCGTACGACGTGACGGCCAAGACGATCCAGCAGCTCCAGGCCGACATGGTCAAAGGCTCGGTCACCTCGGTGCAGATCACCAAGGCCTATCTCGATCGCATCGAGGCGTACGACTCCGGTGCACTGGGCTTTCACGCGTTCATCACG
>JBBSSC010000112.1:0-6905 GCA_038242465.1 Propionibacteriales bacterium
AAGCTGCAGCGCACCAACCCCGTCGAGGACGCCGACTCGTACAACGGGATGTTCGGCGAGCTGATGTCGCTCGAGCAGCAGTTCCGCGATCTTCGAGACCGTTCGCTCCGCGGAGAATTCCCCAGCTGACCCGGCGCGCTGTGGGCATCCACAGGTCAACCTGAGGTTGCACCGTGCGGTGCTCGCTGCGGGCACGCTGGGGCCGTGGATCGATTCGTCCGAAACCTCTTGTCCTTGCCCGCGCTGGATGCGGCCGACGAGCGCGCACTGGCGCTCTTGTCCCGTGGAGGGGACAGCGAGGCCCGCGAGCAACTGATCATCTCTGGCCTGCGCTCGGTCGTCCTGCGGGCCAGGCAACTGGGCCTGACTGGGGAGGAGCTACGCGATGCCGTGCAGGCCGGGACGATCGGCCTGATCCGGGCGGTCGACCGCTTCGATCCCGATCGTGGAGCCCGGCTGGCGACGTACGCGTGGCAGTGGATCGGCGCCGAGATGACCCGACCCGCCCACCGCGAGCTCCCGCTCCACGATGACGACCGCTCGTTCAACGAGGATTTCGACTGTCCCGAAAATCTCCTCGAAGGTCTACCGAACATGCTGGCTGAGGTGCTCGTGCTCCGATTCGGGCTGGGACCACAGGCTGAGCCAGCACTGTCTCGTCGGGCGGTGGGAGAGCGTCTGAGGCTCACGATCTCGCAGGTCCGAACGCTCGAGGCCGAGGCGATGCGACAACTGCACGAGGGGCTTGCTAAAGTTATCGACCGTGCTCCTCTTCAGTGAGGAGCCGATCCCCAATAGCTCAATTGGCAGAGCATTCGACTGTTAATCGGAGGGTTCTTGGTTCGAGTCCAAGTTGGGGAGCAGGACCAACAAGACCCCCGCTCACGCGGGGGTCTTGTTGTTGGTGGGGGTGATCGGGAGGATGTCTCAGGCGCTCGGGACGAGCATCGCGAGGGCGTGCGCTGCCCGCCAGCAGTCGTGGAACGTCGAGTACATCGGCACCGGCGCGAGACGGATGACATTGGGCTGGCGAGCGTCAGCCACGACGCCGAACTCTTGTCGGAGCCTCTGGGTGAGGGGCCCTACCGGCTCGTCGTCGAGCTGCAGTGACAGCTGGGCGCCGCGACGGTCGGGATCACGCGGAGTGAGGATTCGCATGCTTCGGCCCTCGGATATGACATTGAGGAGCTCCTCCAGGTAGCCGGTCAGGCGCACGCTGCGTTCGCGCAGCGCATCCATGCCGACGTCGTCGAACATCTCGAGCGATGCCAGGACCGGTGCCATCGACATGACCGGCGTGTTCGAGATAGCCCACGAGTCGGCGGTGGGCGGCTCGTCGACGACGGGGTCCATGCGAAAGCGGGTCGCTGGTTCGGTGCTCCACCAGCCGTGCAGCTTGGGCAGCGTCCGGTCGGTCAGGTGGCGCTCGTGGACGAACGCTCCGGCGGTTGAACCTGGTCCGCCGTTGAGATATTTGTACGTGCACCAGGCGGCCCAGTCGACGCCCCAGTCGTGGAGCTGGAGCGGCACGTTGCCGGCGGCGTGGGCAAGGTCGATCGCCACGACGGCCCCGGCGGCGTGTCCGGCCTTCGTGATCGTCGGGATGTCGAGGAACTCTCCCGAGTAGTAGTTGACACCGCCCAGCAACACCAGCGCGATCTGATCGCCGTTCTGCTCCAGGTACGTGACCACGTCCTCTGCGCGGAGCGTCTGCTCACCGTCACGCGGGCTCAGACGCACGATCGCCTCGTCGGGGTCGTAGCCGTGGAAAGCGGCCTGGCTGCGCACGGCGTAGCTGTCCGATGGGAATGCCGTGTCCTCGATGAGAATGCGGTGCCGTTCGGCCGTCGGTCGGTAGAAGCTGATCATCATGAGGTGCAGGTTGACCGTCAGGGAGTTCATCATCACGACCTCTGCGGGCAGTGCACCAACGACGCGTGCGGCCGGCTCACGGAGCAACTCGTGATACGCGATCCAGGGCCGGTCCGCCTCCAGGTGACCCTCCACGCCGAGCCGCGCCCAGTCGTCGAGCTCCTGCTGCAATCGTGCTGCGGTGGCCTTGGGCTGCAGACCCAGCGAGTTGCCCGCGAAGTAGGCGATGTGGTCGTGGTCGCCGTCGTAGGGGAGCAGGTGGAACGCATCGCGCCGAAGCGGCGGCTCATGGCGGTCGAGCTCGAGCGCGGACTGTTCTATGGGGAACGCAGGGTGGGACATGGGCGGAGAACTCCTGTTGCTGCGAAGGATGGCCGAGTTACCGGAGCATGCGGACCATGTAGGTTCACCATGTCGGGACGCGACTCCATGGTGCATCCTAGATCTTCTAGGATGCAAGGCATGTGATGATCTGCGACCTAGTACACCGCTTGGGCCGGGCCGCATGAAAGGACTGATACGACGTGGTTGGCGAAGTCTTCAGTCCCACCTCCACGCAGCGCGGAGTATTGAATGAGCTGCGCAGATGGTTGCTCGCGGGGGAGCTGGTCCCTGGAGACAGGGTGCTGCAGGATGTTGTGGCTCAGCGTCTCAGGACCAGCGTCGTGCCGGTCCGTGAGGCGCTCAAAACCCTCGAGAGCGAGGGGCAGATCGTCCACATCCCCAACCGCGGATTCTTCGTCGCCAAGCTCAGTCGTGATGAGCTGCTCGAGCTGTGTGAGATCCGTTCCGTGCTGGAGGCCATGGCCGTACGACGCACGCTGCCGCACGTCGCGGATTCTGACCTGGCCGAAATGGCCGATCTGATCAGCGAGATGGAGATCGCCGACCGTCGCGGCGACGTCGTGAGCATGGTGCACCTCGATCGCCAGTTCCACTTCCAGCTATTCGACGTGCTCGGCAAGAGCCAGCTGACCCGCCTAATCGCGGGCACCTGGGACCAGTCGGATCCATATCGGGCCCTTTTCTTCAATGACGAGGATCATCGAGCCTCCAATCACGGCGAGCATCGTGAGATTCTCGCTGCGATCTCAGCGAGAGACGCCGACGCGGTCATCGCCTCGCTGGACTCGCATCGCCTGCGCCCGGTCGAGACCTTGACGCTCGACAGTCGAGACGCGAAGGACCGCTAGCACCCGGCTCTACGGGAGTTCTGTAGTACCGACCGACCTGCCGTGACGACCGGGCCGATGCTTCCGTGCGCCCTGCTGGTGATCTGCGGCTGCGGCCGCGTACGACCGGGCGGCTCTCTGTATTCTCGAAGAGGTTTAGATTTTCTAAGATCTATGATTTGATGAGGCTTCAGTCACGCGAGAGGCCTTATTGATGCGGCAGTACAAGAACTTCATTGGTGGAAAGTTCGTCGAGGGCGTCCGGACCTTCGCCGACGTCGACCCGGTCACCGGCACAACGATTGCCGAGGTACACGAGGCCGGTATCGCGCAGGTCGACGCTGCGGTCTCAGCGGCTCGGGCGGCGCTCGCAGGTCCGTGGGGCGAGATGTCGGTCAACGACCGGTGCCAGCTCCTGCGCCGCATCGCCGACGTCATCGACGAGCGCGCGGATGAACTGCTGGCCGCCGAGGTCGGCGACACAGGCAAGCCGGAGCCGAGAGCGCGTGCGCTCGACGTCGCGCGTGCTGCCGCGAACTTTCGCTCCTTCGCCGACACCGTGGCGGCTGAAGGTGTCGAGTCGTTCATGCTCGAGCACGCGAACGGCAAGGCGCTCAACTACGCGCTGCGCAAGCCCCTCGGAGTCGTCGCGGTCATCGTCCCCTGGAATCTTCCGCTGCTCCTGCTGACCTGGAAGCTGGCCCCCGCCCTGGCCTGCGGCAATACCATCGTGGCCAAGCCGTCGGAGGAGACACCCGGCTCGGCCACCGTGCTGGCCGAGATCCTGCAGCAGGCCGGCGTGCCCGACGGGGTCTACAACGTCGTGCACGGCTTCGGCAAGGACTCGGCCGGCGAGGCGCTGACGGCGCACCCTGGCATCGACGGCGTCACCTTCACGGGTTCATCACCGACGGGCTCCGGCATCATGAAGGCCGTCGCGTCACGCGTCCGGCCGGTGTCGTTCGAGCTGGGCGGAAAGAATGCGGCGATCGTCTTTGCCGATGCTGACATCGATGCGACTCTCGACGGCCTGACCCAGTCGATCTTCGCCAACACGGGTCAGGTGTGTCTGTGCACCGAGCGTGTCTACATCGAGCGAAGCGTGTTCGACGAGGTCGCAGCCGGCCTAGTCGAACGGGCGCGCGGTCTGCGCCTGGGCCGACCGGACGATCCGGCGACGACGACAGGTCCGCTGATCTCGCACGGCCACCGCGACAAGGTGCTGCGTTACCTCAAGCTCGCCGAGGAGGCCGGCGCGACGGTGCTGACCGGCGGCGGGATCCCAGAGATGGCCGACGAGCTGGCAGGGGGCGCCTGGATCGAGCCGACGCTCTGGAGCGGTCTCACGAACGACGACCAGGTGGTGCGCGAGGAGGTGTTCGGCCCGGTCGCGGCCCTCATCCCGTTCGACACCGAGGACGAGGCGGTGCGCCTCGCCAATGACAGCGACTACGGTTTGGCCGCGGCTGTCTGGACGACGGATCTCGCGCGGGCCCATCGCGTCGCGGGACAAATGGATGTCGGCATCGCCTGGGTCAACACCTGGTTCCTGCGGGAGCTCCGCTCGCCGTTCGGCGGCAATGGGCTTTCCGGTATCGGCCGTGAGGGCGGGCGGCACTCGCTCGACTTCTATACCGCGACGACGAATGTGTGCGTGGCGCTGTGAACGCCTCATCGATCGCCGAAGCTGCGGAGCGACTGGCCGAGGCCTCATCGTCGGCTACGGCCTGTGCACCGGTGCGTGAGCTGATCGGCTCGAACGATGTCAACGTGGCATACGCCGTCCAGGACGCGCTGACGCTGCGCCGCGTCGAGGCGGGTGCGCGCGTGGTCGGACGCGCGATTGCTCTGACGTACCCGGTCGTCCAGGACCAGCCTGCTGGGGACGGGCCCGGCTTCGGCATCGTCTTCGACGACATGCTGCTGTCTGACACGGAGTCGGTGGCACTTGAGTCGTTGATCGCACCACGCGTCCAGGGCGGGGTCGCCTTCGTGCTCGGGAGCGACTTGGAGGACCCGCGCACCTCCATCATCGACGTGCTCAGGGCGACCGACTTCCTGCTGCCTGCCCTCGAGATCGTCGACTCGCGCATCGTCGACTGGGATATCACGATCGTCGACTCGATCGCGGACAACAGCTCGTCGGGAGCGGTAGTTCTGGGCACCACGGCGATCGATCCGGTCGGGCTCGACCTGACGGAGGTGGCCCTGCGTCTCGACACGCGGGGCGTCGTCGTCGCGAGCGGCACCGGGGCAGCATGTCTCGGTTCCCCGGTCCGTGCCTTGGCGTGGCTCGCCCGCGAATGCGTCCGGCGGGGACGCCCCCTCGCAGCCGGCGAAGTCGTGATGTCTGGCGCGTTCGGCCCCATGGTCAGCGTCGACCAGCCGAGCACGTTCCGCGCCGAGCTGTCGTCCATGGGCCACGTAGAGGTCAACTTCGAAGGAGCCAAGCGATGAACGCCGAGTCCGTAGCCAGGTCGACGCAACTGCTCGACGACGCCTTGATGACTGGCACGCCGGTCTCGGCGGGGGATCGCTTTCCCTCGCTCGACCTCGGCGAGGCCTACGCCGTGCAGCGGGAGCTGCTCGCACAGCGCGAGTCGCGCGGCGAGCACGTCGTCGGTGCCAAGCTCGGGTTCACGAGCGCCGCGAAGATGATCCAGATGGGCGTCGACTCGATCATCGTCGGACGCCTGACGGATCGCATGCGCGTGCCCGATGGGGGAGTCCTCGACAATCCGCGCCTGATCCATCCTCGGATCGAGCCGGAGGTGGCCTTCCGGCTGAGCCGCGATGTGGATCCGAACGACCCGCTCGACGACATCCTTGGCGCCGTCGATGCGGTGGCGCCCGCCCTCGAGGTCATCGACTCGCGCTATGCGGGATTCGACTTCGACCTGCCTCGCGTCATCGCGGACAACACCTCGGCCGTGGCGTTCACGGTGGGTCCCTGGTCGCAGCTGACGGCAGACACTGCGCGTTCGCTCGTCAATGCGGCAGTCACCTTGACGCTCGACGGTCGACCAGTCGCCTTCGGCTCGACCGCGGACATCCTCGGCGATCCTCGCCGCGTCCTCGCCGATCTCAAGACCATGGCAGCCGACAACGCAATACCGCTGCGCCGCGGCTTTGTCATTCTGGCCGGCGCTGCCACAGCGGCAATCGAGCTCGCGCCCGGGGTGGTCGCGGGCGCCCACGTGGCCGGCTTGGGACGCGCCGGTCTGACCCGAAAGGAAAGCGCATGAGCGAGTCGCACGTCGTGACCGGCAAGGCCACCCCACGAGGACGTTTCCCCCACGTGAAGGTCGTGGGCGAGCTGATCTTCGTCTCCGGCACCAGCAGTCGTACGCCGGACAACCGGATCATCGGGGCATCAGTCGATGCCATGGGCACGACCGACCTGGACATCAGGGCGCAGACCGTGGCCGTAATCGAGAACATTCGCGACATCCTGCGATCCGTCGGAGCAGAGCTTTCGGACGTCGCGCAGGTCACGACGTTCCTGGTCTCGATCAACGACTTCGGCGGATACAACGAGATCTACTCCCAGTACTTCGACGAGGCAGGACCGACGCGGACGACCGTGGCGGTGCACCAGCTGCCGCACCCGCACCTGCTCATCGAGATCCAGGCCATCGCCTGCCTGCCCGCAACCGCGACACGAAACGAGGATCAGTCATGACAGAACCGACACAACCCATCAACTTCCAGGCGTGGGTCGCCGAGAACGAGAGCATGCTCAAGCCGCCGGTCAACAACCAGGCGATCTTCACCGGCAGCGACTTCATCGTCCAGGTTGTCGGCGGGCCCAATCAGCGCACCGACTTCCACGTGGATCCCTACGAGGAGTGGTTCTACCAG
>JBBSSC010000113.1:0-6884 GCA_038242465.1 Propionibacteriales bacterium
CGCCGTACAACGCACCAAAGGTGTCGAGCTGCTCGCGCGCCGTCAGACGTTCGAAGAAAGCCGACGACTGCAGCTGGACGCCCATGCGCCGCTGCAGCTCCGGCTCACGCCGCCACGGCTCATGGCCGTCGATCTGCACCGAGCCAGCCTGCGGCTTGCGCAGCCCCTCGATCATCTCGAGCGTCGTCGTCTTGCCGGCTCCGTTAGGCCCGAGCAACCCGAAGAACTCACCCGGCGCCACCGTGAAGCTGACCTCATCGACGGCTCGCACGTCCCCATACGTCATGACGAGCCCATCGGCCCTGATCTCGACTCCCACCCCTCGACCCTAGACCCCTCAACCCGCTGTTGTCGGTTTCCCATGAGGCCCCGTGTTGTTGTCGCGCACCCTGCGTTTCAGCACGGGGTGGGTGACGAAGACGCTTGGTGGACGGTCCGTCCACAGGAATGCACACCGAATCCCGACCGTCCCCAGATCCATATCGAGAGCTTCCGCCGCGCCCCGCACCTTCACAGGATGGCTAGATGTCCTCCTTCGACGACCTCATCCAGTGGCCCAGGCAATACATCACGCGTAGGCAATTTCTCGACAGCGGCTACAACGATCGTGACCTCCGCGCGGCATCGTCCACCACGTCGGCCAGATCGTGACCGACGCCGACGTGGAGGAGGTCAACGGCCTACTGATGGTGAAGGCGGCCAGTCGAGCCGTCTTCGAGGCTGCCACCGTCGGATCGGTCGAGTCCGGCATCGTCGTGATGGACTCGGCTCTACACCTGGGGACCGTCACCAAAGATGAGCTCGTCGAAGTCGTGGGCAGCAGGACGCACTGGCAAGGGGCGCGGCGCGCTCGGTATGCGTTGTCGCTGGCCGATGGGCGTGCCGAGTCGCCCGGCGAGTCGCGCTCGCGGTATCTCTTCCGCCGCGCCAGTCTTCCGATTCCCGATCTGCAGGTGCCCGTCTACGACGAGGACGGTCGCGTGATTGGCTACAGCGACTTAGGCTGGATCGAGTACCTCCAGCTCGGCGAGTTCGACGGCCTGGTCAAATATGGCGGCATCGTCAACGACTCCCGGACGCCGCAGCAGATCGTCATCGCCGAGAAGGCTCGCGAGGACGCGATGCGATCGCAACGGCTGGGCATGAGCCGGTGGACCTGGGTCGACATCGACCCGCCTCGGGAGATGGGGCGCACGACTCGCTGCGCTCGCCGCTGCCGGGCTTCGCCCAGGCGCGTCAACAATCAGGCTGGGCAATCGTAACCATGGGCCGAGCGAGCGCCAGCGAGCGTAGGCAGGCGCCCGGGCGAAGCCCGGCAGCCGAGAGGGACGAACGGCTGAAGCAGCGACGAAGGAGCTGCGCGCCCTATTTGGCGTAGGAGTGCATGCCGCCGACCCAGAGGTTGACGCCGATGAAGTTGAAGACGAAGGTCGCGAAGCCGATAAGTGCGAGGATCGCCGCGGCCTTGCCCTTCCATCCAGCTGTCGCACGCGCGTGCAGGTATCCGGCGTAGACGACCCAGGTGATGAACGCCCAGACCTCCTTGGGGTCCCAGCCCCAGTAACGACCCCAGGCGTACTGTGCCCAGATCGGGCCAGCAATGAGGGCCGCGAACGTCCAGATCGGGAAGGCGAAGGCATGGACGCGGTACGCGACCTGGTCGATCTTCGCCGCGGTCGGAATGCGCCACAGGAAGCCGACGCGCTTGCCCTCGGGCGTCGTGCGCTCGGCCCGAGACTTGATCAGATAGAGAACCGAGGCCGCGGCGCCCACTAGGAAGCCTGCGCCCGAGATGATCGCACCGAGGACGTGGATGACGAGCCAGTATGAGTGCAGCGCGGGGACGAGCGGTCCGGCCGGCACGTAGACCATCGCCGAGGCGCCGAGGACGACCGTGGCCGAACCCGTGATGATCGGGCCGACCCAGTCGATGTCCCAGACGCGGACCAGGATGACGTACGCGATGAGTGCGCCCAACGTCGCGGCGCAGCCGAACTCGTACATATTGCCCCACGGCACCCGTTTGGCCGCGAGGGCGCGGGTCAGGACGCCGACCAGCAGGACGATCATCGCCAAAGCCGTCAGCGAGAAGCCGATGCCGCCGGCCATATTGCTGCGCTCCGCCGGCTCGGAGACGCTCGGCGCCTCAACCGAGCCGGCGTTGACCAGCTCCCGTTCGGGCGCGAGATTGCGGGCGAATCCCCACTGTGCGACGTAGGCGACGAACGCCAGCGCCACGATAGCGGTCGCTGATGCCACCGCATAGTTGGAGATCTGTGCGTAGTCTTCGAGCGTCATTGCGTCTTCTCCTCGGTATCGCCGAGCGCGTTCTTGAACCGCTCGAGAAAGTCGTCCAGATCTGCGGGAAGGTCATCCCGGGGCACACGGTCCAAGACGGCGATATCAACCACGGTACGTGAGCCGTTCCGGCGGGTGCGAATCCAGGTGCGGCGGGGCTTGATCGTCAGCGAGACCATGAGTCCGATGAGGCCCGCGATGATGCCGATCAGCGGCACCTTGACCAGCGGCGCCGAACCGATCTGGAAGCGTGCGAACTGCCGCAGCTCGACGAACTCGATCGAACCGCCGTCGGGTAGGTCGGTGACCGTGCCGGGCGAGAGGCTGACCCTGAAGTTGGTGTCCTCGCCTGTCTTGTACTGCTGCATCTTGGTTTTGTCCAGGATGAACACCGACTGCGGCAGCCCGTCGTCCAGACCAAGGTCGCCATGCCAGACGTTGAGGCCGACGAGCGGATTGGCGGCGGCCGGATGCGCCGATGAGGAGAGCTCCTGACCGTTCTGCGTCACCGCAGTGGGCAGGAAGAAGCCTTGGAAGCCCAGCTGTTCGGGCTCGGCGTCGGGCACCTTGATGATGCCGTTAGAGGTGTAGGTCGGATCGGCGGGCAGGAAGGGCACGGCGTCGTTGAACACGACATTGCCCTTCTGATCGGTGATCCTGAAGACCGGCGCGTAGCCCTGGCCCAGCAGGTAGACCGACGTGTTGCCGATCGCGAGCGGGTGGTTGACCGTAATGTCGAACGGCTCGGCCTTCTCATCGGGTTTCGGCGTGTATGTTCCCGCGGCCCGGAACTCGCGTGGGGCGCCGGCCTGCGGGCTGTTGAAGCGCTGGAATTTCGCCGTGACCTTATCGAGCGTGAACGCGAACGGAGGCAGATCCTCGTTCTCGAACAGCGCGCCAGAGCTGAACTCGTCGTACCGCGGCAGGGAGTTGGCGAACTTGCCGCCGCCATCGGTCACGATGACCGAGCCGCGATAGCCGAACAGCGTGCCGACCGCGACGCCTACGAGCACCACGACGATGCTGACGTGGAACACCAGGTTGCCGGCTTCACGCAGGAAGCCCTTCTCGGCGCTGACCTCGCGCACGTCATCGTGCTCGACGACGTCAATCCGCGAGCGTCCCAGCGCGCGCCGGGCCGCTGCCACGACCGCATCAGGCGACTTGTCCGTCTCGAATGACGTCGACGCCGGCAGCCGCGAGAAGTTGCGCGGCGCCTTGGGCGGACGCGCCCGGGCAGCGCGGAAGTAGACGAACGACCGGGGCAGGATGCAGCCGACCAGCGACACCATCAGCAGCACGTAGACCGCGCTGAACCACGGCGAGCTGAAGACGCTGAAGAAACCGAGGTTGTCGAGGATCGGCGCGGACGTCGGGTGGTCGATGAAGTACTGCTCGACCGCACGGGCGTCGACACCGCGCTGCGGGACCAGCGATCCCGGCACCGCTGCGATGGCCAGCAGCAACAGCAGCAGGAGCGCCGTTCGCATCGACGTCAGCTGTCGCCAGAACCACCGGGTGAACTCCCGGCGGCCCAGCTCATTGACCGCATTGCTGCTCATACACCCATCTTTCGACTCATACTGGTGCCTCGAATCCGGTGACCCAGGTCTGCATCTCGCCCACGAGACTGTCCCACCATCCGGTCAGGAGCATGATCCCGACAGCGATGAGCATGAGCCCACCGATGACCGAGACCAGTCGTTGATGACGGCGGAACCACGAGACGGCGTGCATAAAGCGGCCGAAGCCCAGCGCCGCGAGCACGAACGGGATGCCAAGACCTAGGCAGTAGATCAGGGTGAGGAACGCACCGCGGGTCGCCGAGGCGTCGTCGGTTGCGAAGGAAAGGCTCAAAACGGCCGTCAGCGTCGGGCCGATGCATGGCACCCAGCCCACGCCGAAGAACACGCCCAGTAGTGGCGCGATGGCCAGCCCGACGGCGGGCACCGTATGGACGCGGATTTCGCGCTGCATGAACGGGATGAAGCCGAGGAAAACCACGCCCAGCCCGATCACGAGGATGCCCGCGATGATCGAGAGCGTCCGCTGGTACTCCCGCAGCTCGAGGCCGACCGAGCCGAACAATGCACCGCCCAGCACGAAGACCGTCGAGAATCCCAGCACGAACAGCAGCGCACCAGCCAGCAGCCGCCCACGCTTGGCTGACTCCAGATCCTGGGCCGCGACGCCCGAGACGTACGACAGGTAGCCGGGAAGCAACGGCAGGACGCACGGGGAGAAGAACGAGACGAGTCCAGCGATGGCCGCGACAGGTACCGCGAGCAGGAGATTGCCGGAGTAGACGGTGTCCTGGAACCACTCCGTCACGCGGTGCTCTTCTGCACGTCGTCGATCAGGTTGGCCAGCGTCGAGGCCGAGATCTTGTCGAGGACACGCGCCGCGACACGACCCTTGGAGTCGATGATCCAGGTCGTCGGGATCGCGAGGGTCGGGAGGCTGTCGTTGAAGCCGAGCTCGAGCGCCCCGCCCTGATCGGCGAAGCTCGGATAGCTGATGCCGCGACGACGATTGAACGCGATAGCGGTCGTCGGATCCTTGGTGCGGACCAGGACGCCGAGGAACTGGACGTCCTTGTCGGCGTACTCCTGAGCGACCTCATCGAGCGCGGGTGCTTCTGCGATGCACGGAGCACACCACGGACCCCAGACGTTGACGACCAGCGTCTTGCCCGCGTAGTCGGCGCTCGACAGCGGCTTGCCGTCGAGATCGTCGCCCTCCAGCACAGGCGCCTCCTTGCGATCTGCGACGTCGACCATCGTGATCGAGCCGTCGCCGGAGACGAATCCGTCGGTCGTGCCACGATTTCCGGAGCCGCTGCAGCCGGCGACCAGGGCCAAGGCCCCGATTGCCGCGACGATGCGGACGCGATGCTTCATGAGATCGTCAGGCCCCGCCCACGACTTTGCCCCGCAGCGCAGCCGGCAGCAGATCACGGGCCGGCTCGCTGTAGGTGACGCCGATGAACTCGTCGCCGTCGAAATACAGGCTCGTCAAGCTGGCAAGCGTGCACTGACGCTTGCGCGGATCGTGCACGAAGCTCTTCTGCTCGTACGCACGGCGGGCGATCCAGACTGGCAGCTGATGCGAGACGATGACGGCCTCGTGACCGCGGGCGGCCTCACGCGCATCGTCGACCGCGAGCTTCATGCGAGCCGCGATCTCCTTGTACGGCTCGCCCCACGACGGGCGGATGGGATTGCGCAGCATCCACCAATTGCGGGGATTCGTGAAGGCTCCGTTGCCGACGCCGACGGTCTTGCCCTCGAAGAGATTGTCGGCCTCGATGACCCGGTCGTCGGTGTGGACCGGCACCTCGAGCAGCGTCGACAGCGGCTCGGCGGTCTGCTGCGCACGCTCAAGCGGCGAGGCGACCATGTGCACGATCTCGTTCTTAGACAGGAAGTCCGCCGCCCGCTTGGCCATCTGGTGGCCCAGCTCGGAGAGCACGAACTCCGGCAGCCTGCCGTAGAGGACGCCTTCGGGGTTGTCGACTTCGCCGTGGCGCATCAAATGAACGATCGTGCGTTCGGACATCTTGCCTTCTTCGGGTCGGGGAGCTTCAGCTCTCGGGAGTGGCCTGGGCAGCAGCAAGTGCCGCGCCGGGCAGCGCCTCGGCAATTCTAGAGAGTGCCTGGTCATCGTGTGCCGCCGAGACGAACCAGCACTCGAATGCACTGGGCGGCAGGTAGACGCCGGCGTCGAGCATCGCGTGGAAGAACGGCTTGTAGCGCCATGCCTCCTGCGCCTGAGCGCCGGCGAAATCGGTGACCGGGGCGTCGGTGCCCCAGAAGACGCTGAACATGTTGCCGGCGTTCTGGAGTGAGTACGCCACGCCCGTCGCGTCGAGGGCCTGAGCGACCAGACCCCGCAGCTGCGCCGACGCAGCGTCGAGTCGGGAGTACGCATCGGCGTCCGCGAGTCGCAGCGTCGTGAGCCCCGCCGTCGTGGCGATCGGATTGCCCGAAAGCGTCCCGGCTTGGTACACCGGGCCGGACGGCGCGAGCTGCTCCATGACATCGCGCCGGCCGCCGAACGCCGCGGCGGGGAAGCCGCCGCCCATGACCTTGCCGAAGGTCACCAGATCGGGCGCCCAGCCCTCGCGCTGGCCGTCGAGGCCCCAGTGGCCCGAGCGCGTGACGCGGAAGCCCGTCATGACTTCGTCGCTGATGAACAGCGCACCGTTGCGGGTGCAGATCTGGGACAGGAACTCGTTGAATCCCGCCTCGGGCGGGACGACGCCCATGTTGCCCGGCGACGCCTCGGTGATGAGGCACGCGATCTGATCGCCATATGTCTCGAAGGCGGCCTCGACCGCTGCCCGGTCGTTGAAGGGCAGGACGATCGTGTCGGCCGTGACGTGCGCCGGGACGCCGGGCGTCTCCGGCAGGCCGAGAGTCACGACGCCCGAGCCCGCCTCGGCGAGTAGAGCGTCGACGTGGCCGTGATAGCAACCCGCGAACTTCACGATCTTGTCGCGTCCCGTGAAGCCACGAGCGAGCCGGATCGCCGACATCGTGGCCTCGGTGCCCGATGACACCATCCGGACCATCTCGGCGCTCGTA
>JBBSSC010000114.1:0-6884 GCA_038242465.1 Propionibacteriales bacterium
GATCTACCAATTCACCCGTGCCGATCAGGGCCCGGACGACGAAGCGGACTCCGACGCGAGCCTGGCCACGGGACTGACGAGGACGATCCTGCTCGACGACTCGAACACGGCGTTGGACGGTGACTACGAGTTTGGCGACATCACTGCCACTCAGGGCATCGATCCGACGTGGGACGCCGGTGTGAATCTCAAGTCGGTGTCGGTCGGCGACTACGTGTGGGTCGATAAGGACCGTGACGGGCTGCAGGACGTTGGCGAACCTGGCATCCCGGGCGTCCTGCTGACTGTCGTCGGTCCGGACGGCAAGCCGGTCATCGATGTGTTCGGCAAGCCTCTCGCTGCGGTGACCACGGATGCTGACGGCAAGTACACATTCGAGAACCTGCCCGTCCTCACGGGTGACGAGACCTACGGGGTTCGCATCGACAAAGATGCGTCGGCGGAGGCGCTCAAGCCCTACGTGCCAACCATCAAGAAGGCCGGCAGTGATCGTGGCACCGACTCCTCGACCTGGGAGGCGTACACCGAGCCCAAGGATCTGCACGAGGACGGCGACCGCGACCCGACGCTGGACTTCGGGTTCGTCAGCAAGACGTACGCGATCGGCGACTTCGTGTGGATTGACGCCGACAACGACGGTGTTCAGGACGCGAACGAGAAGTCTCTGGCCGGCGTCAAGGTGGAGCTTCTCGACAACGCGGGCAAGATCGTGGCGACGACCCGGACCGATGCCAAGGGGCGGTACGTCTTCGACACTCTGCCGGCGGGCACCTACCGGGTCCGGTTCACGCTGACCGACGGGCAGAAGAAGAAGTACGCATTCACATCGCGTGACTCCGGCAAGGATGGTGTCGACTCCGATGCGAACCGTTCTGATGGGCTCACGGCGTGGATCGTCCTCGATGACTCGAACCAAGGGTTGACGGGCGACTATGCGTACTTCCCGATCGGAGCGACCCAGGGCATCGATCCGACCTGGGATGCGGGCGTCGTCGTCAAGAGCGCGCCGGTGGGCGACGTCCTCGACGACGACGCGGAGGCTGACCCGGCCGGCGTCGAGCCCGATGATGCGAACGGCATCCTGCCGGACACTGGGACCGCGATCGGTCTGGGTGCCATCGCCGCAGCGCTCGCGCTGCTGACGCTCGGCGGAGGACTCGTCGGGATCGGGAGGCGACGGACTCGGTGAGCTAGTCGAAGCCCGGGGGGAGGCGGTCGTGCCACGGCGCGGCCGCCTCGATCTGGGCGCAAAGGCTGAACAGGAGTCCGTCCTGACCGGGATGCGTCGCCAACATGACACCGATCGGCAGCTCGTCGTCTGACCAGTGCAGGGGCAGGCTCGCGGCCGGCTGTCCGCTCATGTTGTAGAGCGCGGTGTACGGCGTGTAGAGCAGCTCGCGGTGATGGTCTTCGACCGGATCGCCCGACTCGTTGAACCACTCGACAGGCTGCGGCGGCAGGGCGAGGGTCGGGGTCAGCATCGCGTCGAAACCGACGAGCCCCGTGATGACGTCGCGCGTCGTGTTCTCGAGGAACTGCATGGTCCGGACCAGGTCGACAGCCGACGCCTTGCCTCCGCGCTCACGCCAGTAGCGGGTGTTGGCCCGCAGCAGCGGCTCGGCCTCTGGTGGGAGCTCGGCGCTCGCGATACCGCTCGACCAGACGATGTTGAACTGCGGTTCGAGTGCCTGCGGGAATGGATTGGGGACGTCGATGACCTCGTGTCCCACCGACTCGAGCAGGCGGCTTGCCCGCTCCCACGCCGCGACGGCGTCGGGCCCTGGCGCGATTCCGTCGAGATGGGTGGCCGACCAGCGGGCGATGCGCAGCCGCCCCGGTTCGCGGCGCGTGTGCTCGGTAAAGGATGTGGCCGGAGCCGGCAGTGGGCGCACGTCGCCAGGCATGGGCCGCGCCAGGACGTCGAGGAGCGCGGCCGAGTCGCGCACCGTGCGGCTCAGCGGACCGTGGACCGCGAGGCCCGTCCAGTCTGAGCCGGATGGCCCCGCGCTGACCCGTCCACGGCTGGGCTTGAAGCCGAAGATGCCGCACGAGCTCGCGGGGATGCGGATCGACCCGCCTCCGTCGCTGCCCTCTGCAAGCGGCACGAGTCGCGCGGCAACAGCCGCCGCCGCTCCGCCGCTCGATCCGCCGGCATTGCGGCTCACGTCCCAGGGCGTCCGGGCGGGCCCGATGACGTCGTTGTCGGTGTAGGACGACAGGCCGAATTCGGGGGTGTTGGTCTTGCCGAGGCTGATGAACCCAGCGTCCTGCATGAGATCGACGACGTAGGCGTTGACGGTCGGCACGAAGTCCCGCATCGCCGCCGAGCCCATCGAGGTCGCGACACCGGCGGTCGGTGTGAGGTCCTTGATCGCGGTCGGCACGCCGGTGAACGCAGGTGCGTCACCTGCCGCGAGAGCGACGTCGGCGGCAGCGGCTTGCTCGAGAGCCTGATCCGCTGTCACGGTGATGAACGCGCCGAGCGTGCTGGCATGGCGGTCGATGCGGTCGAGATGATGCCGGACCAGCTCGACCGAGGAGACCTGGCGGGCCCGAAGGGCCGCCGCCTGCTCGATCGCGTCCAGCTCGTGGAGCTCGCTCATGCCCCGAGCCTAGGCGTCGCGGGCCACCACCCCGCGGAGACGGTGGAATTTCAACGTCATTTCGCGCAACGAGGTTGCAGGATCGCCCGGCCGCGGGCAGTAACCCCCTCCTCAGCGGGCGGTAACCGCCTCCTCAGCGGGGGGACTAGATTTGTCCTGTGGCCACACCCAAAGTTCTCCTTTTCTACGGCTTCGCGCCTTTGGCCGATCCCGACGCGATTCGCCTGTGGCAGCTGGCGTTGTGCGACTCGCTGGGCATTCGCGGACGCATCATCGTGTCGAAGGACGGCATCAACGCGACGCTCGGTGGCGATGTCATCCAGCTCAAGAAATACGTCCGCGGCACCAAGGCCTACGCCCCGTTCAAGGACATCGACTTCAAGTGGAGCGAAGGCCGGGCCCGTGAGGATGGCACGACGGCCGACTTCCCGCGGCTCAGCGTGCGGGTCCGCGAAGAGCTCGTGACCTTCGGCGCCCCCGGCGAGCTGCAGGTCGACGAGAACGGTGTCGTCGACGGTGGCACGCACCTGAGCCCCGAGCAGCTTCACCAGCTCGTGGCCGAGAAGGACGTCGTGTTCTTCGACGGACGCAACCAGATCGAGTCGGCGATCGGCCACTTCGAAGGAGCGATCAGGCCGCCGGTCGAGACCACGCGCGAGTTCATCGCGGCGCTCGACAGCGGCGTCTACGACCATCTCAAGGATCAGCCCGTCGTCACCTACTGTACGGGCGGCATCCGCTGCGAGGTGCTGACGCCGCTCATGAAAAACCGCGGCTTCCAGGAGGTTTACCAGATCGACGGCGGCATCGCGACGTACGGCGAGGCCTTCGGAGACGACGGTCTCTGGAAGGGCGCGCTCTACGTCTTCGACGACCGCATCACGATGGACTTCTCCGATCATGCCGCCCTCGTCGGCTCGTGCGACGTATGCGGCACCGCCACGAATCACGTAGCCGACTGCGGCGATGTCTCATGCGTCCGACAGATGGTGCGCTGCGAGGGATGCCTCGGCGCCGAGCAGATGTGCGACCGTCACATCGTCGCGGCATGACGGACTCCCGCTTTCCGCGCGAGGTCTTCGGCGAAGGGCAGGAGCCCGACCCGCGGTTCACGCTCGCGAATGAGCGGACGTTCCTGGCGTGGGTGCGGACGGCGCTCGCCTTCCTCGCGGGAGCCGTCGCGGTGCATACGCCTGCGGTCGATCTGGATGTATGGGTCAAGCACGTCTCGTCGCTCGCGCTGCTGGCTGTGGCTGCTCTGGCCGTCGGTCAGGCGTGGCTGCGCTGGAGACGGGTCGAGCTCGCGATTCGCACGGGCCGGCCGCTGCCTGGCTTCGGTGGCCCGACGGCCATCGCTGTAGGCCTCGGTGTCCTGATCGGCGCAGTTGCCGTCGGTGTCATCGTGCTCGCGGTGCGTTGATACTGCTGCGAAATCAGGGCTTGATCGTTCGGACCAGACCGATGACGTCGTCGACCAGACCGCGTACACCCGGCAGACGGGTCAGCCGCAGGGCCCGGTCGATGATCGGGACGGCCTGCTTGATCAGCAGGCGCGTGCGCTGTTGCCCCTCGCTCGTGTCGTGCACCCAGAACAGCTCGACCCCCATCTGAGCGAGCCACAACAGATCCGGTAGCTCGGCCCGCAGCGCCTTGGCGAGTTTCAGATCCGAGCCCTCGACGATCTGCCGGTGCAGCTCGATCGCAGCCAGCCGGGTCTCTTCGGAGTCGCTGCTGAACGGCGACAGGGGACTGGTCGGCTCGGCCGCAGTCTTGAAAAACTTGCCGGCGAACTCGTGATACGGCTCGGCGACATCGACCCAGGCGAGCAAGACGCCGCTGAGCCGGTCGGCGAATGTCGTCGACTCGGCCAGCACGCTAGCGGCGGCCTGGACGTGGTCGACGAAGATCTGGCCGTAATACGCCTGGATCAGCTGTTCCTTGGAGGAGAAGTAGTAGTACGCATTGCCGATCGAGACGCCGGCCTCGTCGGCGATCGCTCGCATCGTGGCCTTGTCGTAGCCCTTGGTGCGGAACAGGCGCATCGCGGCGTCAACGATCGCCTGTCGGGTCTGCTCGGCCTTGGCTGAACGGGGCGGGGTGTCGGACACGGCACTCAATCTAGCCGCCGGTCGCCATTCACTGCGGCGGCTAGTCACTGTTTCGGCTAGTCATTGCTGCGGCTGGACCGGGCGCTGGTACTCCGCGTAGGCGGCGACGGCCCGGGCGCGCTCGGCCTCGGCGCGTCCCTTGCGGCGCATCGATGTAAACACCATGACGTTGATGAAGTGGATGACGCCCAGCATCAGCATGACAACACCGATCTTGACGCTCACGGTCTCCACTAGTCCGGTGAGATCCCTGACCGCGCTGCCGGCACGCAGATACAGGAGCACAAAGCCGAGGTTGATCAGGTAGAAGCCGACGACCAGCAAGGTGTTGACGGCATCGGCGAGGCCCTCTTCGGCATCGAAGACATCGGCGAGGAAGACGCGGCCGTTGCGGGTCAGGGTCGAGGCGACCCAGATCGTGATGGGGATCGCGATGAGCAGGTAGGCGAGATAGGTGGCTACGGTCCAGGTCATGATGACTCCTTATTGAACGTGTTCAACTCTTGTCGTGAACCCTAGCGGCAATGTTGAACATGTTCAAGACCGTCCTTCGCTGCCCGCCCGGCCTTAGCGCCCGAGCGGCTCGGTCCATGGTTCGACCGCGGGTGTGAGCTCGAGGTCGTCAGACAGTGTGACGCGCATCATGCTGACTCGGTTTGGGGCATGTTCAGCATCGATCTACTATCGAAACGAAACCGTTTCGTATCGCTGGGAGTGTCATGAGTCGTTTGAGTGCCGAGAGGCTCGAAGAGCTGTACGTGGGCACGCTCAAGCTGCTTGTCGAGCATGGTTTCGACAAGCTCACGATGGACCAGATCGCCGACGAGACGAAGTCGAGCAAGGCCACGCTCTACCGGCAATGGGGTGGCAAGGTCGGTCTCGTCGTCGAGTCACTCAAGTGCCTCGGTCACGACAAGCACGATCTTCCGGACACAGGCTCGTTGCGCGGAGATCTTGCCGCGCTTCCCGCTGGCGAGTCCGAGGCGCCGGCAGCCGAGCTCATCACGGCCATCATGCATGCCATGAAGCAGAGCGACGAGCTCGCCGAAGCCGTGCGCATGCAGATCATCGAACCGGGCCTGGAGCGTGTGCACCTCATGATCCAGCGTGCGGTCGACCGCGGCGAGGTCGCGGCAGACTGCCCGGCCCTGCCCTACATCGACCTGCTGTTCATGGCACCGGTCATCCTGCGGACCCTCCTCGACGGCTCCGAGATCGACCACGACTTCATCACCGGTTTCCACGAGAGCGTGCTCTTGCCCGCGCTCGGCATCCACTGATCCGCACGACACTCTCAAGGGGACTCACCACATGGCTTGGCATCTCTATCGCTTCGGGCGCTGGTCGTTCCGGCACCGCAAGACCGTCCTGGCATTCTGGATCGGCCTCCTCCTCCTCATGGGCGTCGGCGCCGGCACGCTGTCGGGCAAGACCTCCGACACGTTCACGCTGCCGGGCATCGAGTCGATCCAGGCATTCGACCTGATCAAGGAGCGCACGCCGGACGCCGCACCGGACGGTGCCACCGCGCGTATGGTCTTCCAGGCGCCCAAGGGCGACTCGCTCGAATCGGGTGACAACAAGGCAGCCGTGCTCGCATCACTCGAGTCGGCCAAGACCAAGAATGTCGTCGCCACCTCCGATCCATTCGAGCTGGGCACAGTCTCCGAAGATGGCCGCACCGCCTATGCGACGGTGTCGTACGCCAAGCAGTCGATCGAGCTGACGGATGCCGACCGCACCGCGCTCGAGGACTCGCCCGAGGCCGCTGAGAAGGCGGGCCTGGACGTCGCGATCGGCGGCGACGCACTGCAGGAGCTTCCCGCCCAGGGGCTCACCGAGCTGATCGGGCTCGGCGTGGCAGTCATCGTCCTGATGATCACCTTCGGCTCGCTCCTGATGGCCGGGATGCCGCTGCTGACGGCCATCATCGGCGTGGGTATCGGCGTCGCCAGCATCACGACGCTCACGGGCTTCATCGACCTCGGCTCGTCGACACCGACACTCGCACTGATGTTGGGCCTGGCCGTGGGTATCGACTACGCATTGTTCATCGCATCGCGCTACCGGTACGAGGTGCATGTGGGTCGCTCGCGTGAAGAAGCTGCCGGACGCGCCGTGGGCACCGCTGGCTCGGCGGTTGTCTTCGCCGGCCTGACCGTTGTCATCGCAC
>JBBSSC010000115.1:0-6742 GCA_038242465.1 Propionibacteriales bacterium
TCGAGCTTGGCGTCCTCATCGGACTGGTCGAGCATGCTCATACGCGAGACCTGGTGACGCGGTGGGATGCCCATCCACTCCAGGAGCCCCTGGGCTCCGTCGGGTCCCCACGAACACGCCAGTGCCCACGACGTGGTGGGACGACGCACGCCGACGCCGGCCAGCTCGAGATCGGTCAACGCATTGAACAGCGACGACTTGCCCGATCCGGTGGCACCCGCGAGGGCCACGATGGTGTGCTCCCCCGACAGGGTGAGGCGCCCGGCGGCTCGGCCGGCCAACATCTCGGCAGGGGCGAGGATCTCGTCGTCGATGCGACTGCGGCTGGCGCGGACGGCCTGGGTCAGGCCATCGAGTCGTGCAGCCACATCATTGCGGCCACCGTCGAACACTGCATCGACGGCGGGCACCGGGGTCGTCATGACGTCGTCTCTCCGTTCAGGAAGTCGGCATGTCGCGCATATTCGGCCCGACGGGCCGCTTCGCGCAAGGCTGCCTGCTGCGCCTTGAGACTATCGGCCGAGGTCAGGAGCGCGTGGAATCTCTGCAGCTCGGTCTCGAAAAGGGCTGTGGACCGCGACTCGAGGTCTGCGTGGGCCTTGTCGATCAGCGCGTCGACGGCGGCTTCGCCGAAAATCGCGTCCAGCAGGCGGCGGCCGAGCGAAGCGGTGCCGAGCGTGGCGCCATCGGCGTCGCGCGACAGGGTCACAATCATCAGGGCCACCGCGATGCCATTGACGCCGAAGGCCAGGAACTTCGCGGTCATCCGCTTGTCGGCGCCCTCGACACGGACCAGCTCGAGCACTTCTTGGCGCCAGTCGTGAACCACACGCTCGGCCTTGACCCGAAATTCGTGCGATGCCCGGTCCAGACCCGGGTGGTCCTTGAGCAGGTCGCGGCCGGACTCTGACGCCCCCCACGCACGCGAGACCTGCTCAGCGGCGGCCTCGGCGTGCTCGGCCAACAGCGTGCTCACGCCGGTCTCTATCGCCTCGACGACCTCGGTCGAGCGGGTGCGCTTGCCAGTCATGCCGTCGACGAAACGGTCGCGGATGCGGGTGACCTTGTCCTCGACCGACTTCAGCAGCTCACCCGTGCCAACAAACTCCTGCCAGCTGGCCAGCACCTCGCCGCGCAGCAGTGTGCCGTTCGAGGTGCTGGCCGCCACGCCCTCGAGTGCGGTGCGGTAGATCGCGTCGGCCTCGCCGTGCAGCGACTCGGCGACCTCAATCTGGCTGCCGAGCGCATCGGCGATGTCGTGGGCGCGCATGACGATATTGCGCACCGCACCGTCGAGCGTGCGATGCACGACCATCCGGCGTGCATCGGGATCGGCGGCAAGCTCGTGCAGCCACGTCACCATGGGGGCGACGGCCTCGCGCGGCAGTAAGCCATCGGCGTCGAGCCCCGTCTCGGGGACCGTGAACAGCGGCGAGTCCGAGAGCCCGCGCGATGTCATCATGCGGGCCAGGTGACCGCGCACTTCGCCGACGGCTTCATCGCTCGTGCGGTCGAGCACCACGGCGACCGAGGTGCTGCGCTCGGCGGCCTGGCGCAGGTAGTCCCACGGGACCTGATCGGCGTAGCGAGCCGCCGAGGTGACGAAAAGCCACAAATCTGCTGCCGCAAGGAGCTGGGCCGCGAGCTCGCGGTTGCCTTGATCGATCGAGTCCACGTCCGGCGCATCCAGGATCGCGAGACCGCGCGGGACGTTGGTGGTCGAGGCGAGCCGCAAACCGTAGGGATTCTTGCTGCCTGCCGTGGTGCGAGCCAGATCGGGCAGGATGCGATCGGGGCGGAACCATTCGGCATCGGCGGGGTGGTGCACCAGCACAGGCGAGCGCGTGGTGGGCCGCAGCACGCCCGACTCTGTGACCTGCTTGCCGACGAGCGAGTTGACCAGTGTCGACTTGCCGGCGCCCGTTGAACCGCCCACAATCGCCAGCAGCGGCGCATCGAGCTGGACGAGTCGAGGCAGGATGTAGTCGGATAGCTGATCGAGCGACTCGGCGCGGGTAGCGCGGATGCTCGCGATGTCGTCGGTCACGAGGTCGAGCGAAGCATCGCGGACCCCGAGGAGGAGCGAGCTCATAGCCGCCAGGAGCTCGGCCGAAGCGTGGTCGCCGGGCACGATGAGCTCCTTTCGTCGACGGTGATCGCCGTGGGTGGGGTTTAGGCACAGATTAGTCGACTCGGGGCCGCCGCGTGGCCGCGGCACCGGGAGGCGTCGATCAGATGTGACGGACTGACGTGTGTAGCGCTGGCGGCAGTCTGAGCGCGGGGCGCAACGCGTACATCGAGTCGAGCAGCGCATACGTCCGATCGACGCCGCGCGGCTTGTGCCGGCCGCTCATCAGCGCATCGTGCAGGAAGGCCATCTCGGTCCCAAGCTGCTGATACTGCTTGACCGTCTGGGCGGCCGTCTTGCCGTAGTTCTTCTTGGCGAATCGGCGAGCTGCTTTGCGGTGTCCGAATCGTGACAGGTACGGAATCTCGGCCGGATGAATCCATCCCCGCTCGGCGACGAATGCCAGCGACCGCTCCAAGATCTGCACCTGACGCATCCTCACGACGATCGCCAGGACTCCGATCGCCAACAGCAACGCGCCGAGCACGAGATAGGCGAAGACGAAGCCGAGGCCGCTGTCGGGCCCGTAACTCAGTGTGCCGTTCCACAGTCCGTGCAATCCGACGCTGACCGCGAGGCCGAGCGTGCAGGTCAGGACGCGCAGCAGCTTGGACCTTTGAGTGACCGCCAGACCGATCGCGATGCCGAATGCCGCTGTGAACAACGGATGCGCGAGCGGGCTGAAGATGCCGCGCACGACGAAGGTCGTCGTGACTCCCTCTGCTCCGGCGATCGTGATGTCGGGAGAGCCGAGATAGCTGGCCGCGTAGTAGCCGATGTTCTCGACCAAGGCGAAGCCGATGCCGACGAGGCCCGCGTAGATCAGGCCGTCGAGCACCCCGTCGATGACCCGGCGCGCGCGCAAGAACGTCAGCAGCAGGAACAGGCACTTGGCCGGTTCTTCGGCCAGCGGCGCGATGAAGGTCGCGGTCGCCTCGTCGCTAAGATCCCAGGTCTTCTGTGCCCACAGCTCAATTGCCAGGGCGATCGCGACTGCAACGACCCCACCCCACACGAACGCCGCGAACTTGTAGCGACGCGGCTCGGGCTCGTAGCGATCGAGCCACCAGAAGACGAACCATAGGAACGGCAGCGGGATCATTGCGTAGAAAATCGAGAGGCCCGCACCCTCTGCGTCGCCGGCACTCGCCGAGATCACGATGCCGCCGACAACACCTGCAATCGCGATCAGGATGAACAGGACCAGCAGTGCGGTGCGGCCCCGCTGACGGACCACCTCGCGATACGCAGGCACCGCGGTCGGGATCGGACTGGCGGTCACGTCGGTCATCCGCCACATCGTAGGGGATGTGGTGCCTCGCTGCGGTGACATGGCACGCCGATAGTCTTGGCTCAGGCGCCCGTAGCTCAGATGGATAGAGCAAGAGCCTTCTAATCTCTAGGTCGCAGGTTCGAGTCCTGCCGGGCGCACTCTCCAATCTCGCACTCGTGCCCGACCTCGGGCGATGGGTGGCCGTGCTCGAGCCAGTGCGGATCGGCGCCGGTAACCGACGCCCAGGCGTTGAGCGTGATCCGGCGGACGCCGTGCGCCTCTGTCTCAGCGTTGGTGATCGTCTGGCGGCTGACGCCGACGAGCTTGGCGAAATCGTCTCGGCTGAGACCCATGTCTTCGCGGGCCTTGCGGAGGCGATCTCCTTGCGTGAACTCGGGGACGTACCCACCCGAGGCGATCTGAGCAACTGTCATGCGGCCAATCCTGCCCACATCTGCCAAGTTTGGCAAGACCGGTCGGCGTGTCGCATTGCGCGCGTTGTTCGCAGGTTGCTCAGTTTGGCGTTATGCAAACACGAGATGCGATGACCGTGGCTGAAGCGGCCGAGCTACTCAAGCTACCTCGCCGCACGATTTCCGAGCAGGTTCGCCTTGGTGCGATTCCCTCGGAGAAGCTCCCTGGCAAGACCGGCGCGTATCTGATTGATCGCGCCGACGTTGAGCAACTGCGTCAGCAGTCGCGCACCGGGTGACCCCGATTCACAGGAGAGAATAACCAGCGATTGGAGGGCGATCGACTGCGGCTGACGGGCCGCGGTAGATCGCCCTCCGGCGCACCGGAGCACGGGAAGTGGTTGCCCCATTCCCTCTCTGGTGCTAAGGTATGGACTTAGCAGGGGTTCTTGACGGAGGCCCCGCAAACCATCAGGAGAGAACCATGAATACATCGACAAGGTCACGTTCATGACCGCCCTCGCAACACGCCCGCCCACCGGCAAGGTCCCCTGCCCGGTCGTCCTCCTCGAGGGCGAAGAGAAGGCCGGCAAGTCCTACCAGGCCGCAGTCTTCACCGGCGACAAGCGCGTCGGCTCGGGCTACTGGCTCGACCTCGGCGAAGGTGCTGGCGACGAGTACGCCAGCATCGGCAAGTACGACGTCATCGTCCACGACGGCACCTTCGGATCGATCTACGGCCAGCTCGAGGCGGTCAAGGTCGAAGCGCAGAAGGCGCACGCCGTCGGCGATGCCCCCGTCGTGCTCGTCATCGACTCAGCGACCGCCGTCTGGGACCTGCTGAAGAACTGGGCCCACCACCGCGCGTCGACCCGAGCATCAAACCGGGCGAAGCTCGAAAAGGACCCCACGGCCGAGATCGTGATCAGCATGGACCTGTGGAACGACGCAGGATCCCGCTACCGCAAGTTCATGACGCTGCTGCTGACGTTCCCCGGCATCGTCATCATGACGGCGCGCGGCAAGGAAGTCGCCGACCTCGGTGACGACGGCAAGCCGAAAAAGGACGCCGCGAAGATCTGGAAAGTCGAGGGTCACAAGACACTCGCGTTCGACGTCACAGCATGGCTGCGTCTCAAGCGCGACGAGCCCGCAACCCTCGAGGGCGCCCGCTCACTCCACTGCGGTGTCCGCCCCGGCTACGACCGGGCCAAGACCCTGCCCGACGACTGGGACCTGGGCTGGTTCATCTTCGAGCAGCTGCGGTTCGACCCCGGCACGTCGCACGTCCGTGACGTTGTGCCGGTCGGCGGCACCGAGGGTCTGCCTGCCGGGATGGCGTTCGTGTCCGCTCAGGATTACCTACAGCGCGTCGCAGATGCGTGGGGTGACTTCGACAAGATCGGGGCCGTCTACCGCGAGGCAGTCCAGCGGGGTATCGCCGATGATGAGGTTCAGCTGCCTGATGGGTCGGCACACATCCTGGGTGAGTTCATCCAGGCTCGCGGGGTGGAGCTGCTCGAGGCGCGTCAGGCCGTGGACGCTCCGGCCGCACAGGAGCAGCCTGCGTCCCAGAATCAGCCAGAGACGGCCGAAGAGCCGCAGGCTGCGCCTGAGCGGTCGCCCGCCCCCCAGGCGCTCGATGAGCACGCTGACGAGGCCGCCAACCAGTTCGCGCTGCAGGCCGAGATCGATGACCTCGTGAAGGCAGTCGATATCGCAGAGGACCCCGAACTGCTCCGAAAGCTCTGGAAGAGCGCCGGACAGGGGAACCTCAAGACCGCGATCAACCAGGACGGCCTGACGTTGGGTCAGCACATCATCAACCGCCAGAAGTTCCTCGCCGCACGCGAGTCGGTCAACGCATGACCGCCGTCGTGGACTGGAGCCAACGCCAGGACCTGAACAACTGGTTCGCCGTGGGCGAGCGGGGGCTCTCGTCAGAGGCGATCGTCGCCCGCCTGACCGCTCGCCTGCCGCGGGGACGGTGGGGCTACGACCATCCCCATGACCCGTCGGACTTTCGGCGCTGCGATCTGCTGTTGTCGCAAGTCCCGCTGCTGGAGCTGTTCCTCCCACAGATGGCCGACGCGTCACCTCAATGGGCCGCGCTCATCGCGCGTTGGGAAGACATCAGGGCCGCTGCCGTCGACGAACTCCCAGATTGGCCGAGGTCGCGGCAAGGCAGCGCCCCGAAGACCTATGCGCTGATGCGCGAGGTGCTGGCCTCGGCGAAGTGCCCGATGCCATGAGCGCCGACACCGACGCCGACGACCTCAAGTTGATGGCTCACCGCGTCCGGGCCGAGGAGGAGAACTACCAGTTCCTCCTGGCCATGGGCCTCTCCCACGAGCTCGCATGCCAGCGACTCGGACGTACACCTAAAACGATGGAGCGCACCCGTCAGCGGCGCGCAGAACGCGAGGACGCCCGGTGACCCACCCAGCACTCCCCGACACCCGGCCAGCGATCCAGCTGGCCGGGCAGGGGCACTCATGAGCGTCGAGGCGATGGCGATCGCCCTGCACCACTCACGCGCCAAAGGCACACCAAAGGTCGTGCTCCTCGGAATCGCGAACCACGACGGCGACGGCGGGTCATGGCCATCTATCAGCACCCTCGCCCGGTACGCGAACGTCGACGGCCGCTCTGTGCAGCGCGCCATCGGCCAGCTCGTCCACCTCGGAGAGGTGTCCGTCAGGGTCCAGGGAGGTGGCGACAGGAGCACTCGAAGCGACCAGCGGCCGAACCGGTACGACGTCCTAGTGATGTGCCCCGAGACGTGTGATCGGACGAAGAATCATCGCCTGATTGACCCTGTGGATAACCCCCAAAACGGGGTGACGAATATGTCACCCCGTGACGGCAACGGGGTGACGCTGGTGACGCAACGGGGTGACGCTGGTGACGTGAACGGGGTGACGCCCA
>JBBSSC010000116.1:0-6737 GCA_038242465.1 Propionibacteriales bacterium
CCAGGAGCTACAAGTGAACATCACCGTACGGGTGTGGCGTCAGAAGAACGCTGCCGACAAGGGCAAGATGGTCACCTATGGCGTTGAGGACGTCAGCGAGCACATGTCGTTCCTCGAGATGCTCGACGTCCTCAACGAGCAGCTAACGCTGTCCGGTGACGACCCAATCTCCTTCGACCACGACTGCCGCGAGGGTATCTGCGGTGCATGTGGCGTGGTCATCAACGGCCAGGCTCACGGCCCACAGGTCACCACGACGTGCCAGTTGCACATGCGCAGCTTCGAGGACGGCGCCGTCATCGACATCGAGCCGTGGCGAGCGGGAGCTTTCCCGGTTATCAAGGACCTCGTCGTCGATCGTGGCGCCTTCGACCGCATCATCCAGGCCGGCGGCTTCATCAGCGCGCCGACCGGATCGGCTCCCGAGGCCAATAACCTCCCCGTGCCGAAGGATGATGCGGATCACGCCTTCGAGTCCGCTGCCTGCATCGGTTGTGGCGCTTGCGTCGCGGCCTGCCCCAATGGCTCGGGCATGCTGTTCACGGCCGCGAAGATCACGCACCTCGGACTGCTGCCGCAGGGCCAGCCCGAGCGTGAGTCGCGCGTCATCGGCATGGTCGAGCAGCATGACCACGAGGGCTTCGGCGGTTGCACCAACATCGGCGAGTGCACCTCGGCCTGCCCCAAGGGCATCCCGTTGGACACGATCAGCCGCCTGAACCGCGACCTCCTCGGAGCGCTCGCCAAGGGCAAAGCCTAAACGCTGAGGAGGGGGTTACCGCCCCCTGAGGAGGGGGTTACCGCCCCCTGAGGAGGGGGTTACCGCCCCCTGAGGAGGGGGTTACCGCCCCCTGATTAAGGGTTGCCGTCCATCACACGGACGGCAACCCATTTCTCGTACCGCAGCAAGTACCTCCTCGCAGGGCGGTAACCCCCTCCTCAGTGAGAGCGTGGTTTGTTGGACGGTCGGATTGGTTAGCGTAGGTAATTTGCTATGCTAACGATATGCCTACTGATGCCCATGCGCTAGCACGATCGGTGGCGCGGCTCAATCGACGCCTGCGGCAGGAGCGGCAGAGCGATCTGACCCCGACCCAGTTGTCGGTCCTCGGAGCGACTGCCAAGATCGGACCGGCGACACCCGGTGCGATCGCCGCCTATGAAGGTGTCCAGCCGCCGTCGATGACCCGCACCTTGACGTGTCTGCAGAATGACGGTCTGCTGTTGCGGATGCCTCATCCGACGGATGGGCGTCAAGTCCTGGTCTCCCTGTCTGACAAGGGTGAGGCTGCGATGCTCGAGGAGCGAAACCGCCGCGATCTCTGGCTTGGCCAGCGGATCCAGGAGCTCTCCGTCGACGACCGCAACGTTCTGAGGGAGGCTGCCGCGTTGATGGAACGCCTGGCGCAGGCTTGAGCCCGACATTTCGTGCGTTGAGCATACGCAACTACCGCATATACATCGTCGGTGCCATCGTCTCGAACACCGGCACCTGGATGCAGCGCATCGCCCAGGACTGGCTCGTCCTGGTGTTGACAGGCAGCGGCACCGCGCTCGGCATCACGACTGGACTCCAGCTGCTGCCTGCCCTGCTGTTCTCGCCGATCGCCGGCGTCGTGGCCGATCGGCTGCCAAAACGCAACATCCTTCGCTGCACCCAGGTCGCGATGGCGTTGCCTGCCGCCCTCCTGGGCGTCCTGGCGGTCACGGGGGCCGTCGAGGCCTGGCACGTCTACGTCCTGACCTTCGTGTTCGGCATCGGTACGGCCTTCGACGCTCCCGCTCGCCAGTCGTTCGTCGTGGAGATCGTCGGCCGTGACGATCTCGCGAATGCCGTGGGTCTGAACTCGGCGTCGTTCAACCTCGCGCGCATGATCGGCCCTGCCGTCGCGGGTCTGCTGATCGCGGCCCTTGGCTCCGGCTCCGCCGCTGCGGGCTGGGTCATCTTGATCAATGCGGTCAGCTATCTGGCCGTCCTCGGCTCGCTGCAGCTGCTCGATGCGAGCCGGCTGACGCCTTCGGAGGTCACCGGAAGCCGCAAGCGTGCGGTGCGCGACGGGGTAGCCTACGTCCGGTCACGCCCCGATCTGGTGCTGACTTTGACCTGCGTGTTCTTCGTCGGCACCTTCGGCATGAACTTCCAGATGACCAGCGCACTGATGGCGACGCAAGTCTTCGGCAAGGGCGCGGGGGAGTACGGCCTGTTGGCATCGATCATGGCGGTCGGCTCGCTGGTGGGGGCTCTGCTCGCGGCCAGACGTTCGCGTCCACGGCTGCGCTTCGTGGTCTTGGCCGGCGCTGCCTTCGCGGTCATCGAGATCATCGCCGGATTCATGCCGACGTACGTCAGCTTCGCCGCGGTCCTGCCGCTGCTGGGACTGTGCGCGCTCACGATGATCACGTCGGCCAATGCCATGATCCAGCTGACATCAAGCCCCATGATGCGAGGCCGGGTCGCGGCGTTGTACCTCATGGTGTTCATGGGTGGCACGCCCTTCGGCGCTCCACTGATCGGCTGGGTCGGCGAGACGTACGGTGCCCGCTGGATGCTGATCGGCGGCGGCACCGTGACGCTGCTCGGAATAGGCCTCGCCATCGCGTGGTACCTGAATCACCAGGACGAGCAGCGCGACGAGTTGCGCAGGACCTTAAGCGATCTACGGTGGAGGAATGCACGTCGAGCGGACCTTCACAGTGTCGAGGTCGATTGAAGATGTCTTCGATTACCTGAACGATTTCGAGAACACCAATGAGTGGGACCCCGGAACGATCCGGACCCGGCGCGTGAGCGGAGACGGCGGCCTCGGCACAACGTACGCGAACCGCTCGAAGTTCGCCGGCCGTGAGACCGAGCTGACGTACGAGACGGTCGGCTTCGACCGGCCCACCTTCTTCTCCGCACGCGGCACCAACAAGACCGCGACCGCGACGGACTCCATGACGTTCACGCGCGACGGCGAGCGCACCCAGATCCACTACCGGGCAGACTTCACATTCCATGGCATCGCCAAGTTCGCGGCACCACTCGTGGTCAAGCCCAAGCTGTCCGCTCTGGCCGACGAGACGGTCGAGCAGATCCGGCACGCGCTCGAGCTTGGATAGCTGAGCGATACGCTAGGCAGATGTCTCTTGTCGAGTCCCTCGCACGATCCATCGATGTGGTCACCCCCGACCTGATCGAGGTGCGACGTGACCTGCATGCCTTCCCCGAGCTGTCGTGGCAGGAGGAGCGCACCACGGATCTCGTGGCGATGTGGATGGACAAGAGCGGTATTCCGTACGAGCGCTTCGAGGGCACGGGCCTGATGGCCGACATCGGCCCCGACGAGGGCCCGATCGTGGCACTACGAGCGGATCTCGACGCGTTGCCGGTCGTCGACTCGTCGCAGGATCCCTGGAAGTCGACGATCCCCGGCGTCTCGCACTCGTGCGGCCATGACGTCCACATCAGCGCGCTGCTCGGAGCGAGCGTCGCGCTGGCTGAGGCCCATGCCGAGCACAAGCTGCCGAACCGCGTGCGGCTGCTGTTCCAGCCCGCCGAGGAGGTTATGCCGGGCGGTGCCCTCAAGCTGCTGGCTGCTGGTGCGTTGAAGGGCGTCACGCGCATATTCGCGCTGCACTGCGATCCCTCCCTTGACGTCGGGCACGTGGGCCTGCGCGAGGGGCCCATCACGGGGGCGTCCGATCACATCACGGTCCACCTCAGCGGACGCGGTGGACACACATCCCGTCCGCACCTCACAGAAGACCTCACCTTCGCTCTCGGCAGCCTACTCACCCAACTGCCAGCCGTCCTGTCCCGCCGGTTCGACCCACGGGCGGGCGCCAGCATGGTGTGGGGCCAGATCCATTCGGGTAATGCAGCCAATGTTATTCCGTCCTCAGGCACCCTCAGTGGCACGTTGAGGATGCTCGACGCCGCCGCCTGGCACCAGGCCGAGCACCTCGTGCGAGGCCTCATCAGCGACATCATCGAGCCCTTCGGGGTCAGCGCCGATGTGGTCTACACGCGCGGCGTCCCCCCGGTCGTCAATGACTTCGGAGCCACCGAGATCCTGCGCCGCGCCGTCACCAGCGCGATCGGTCCCGGAGCGGTCGCCTCGACGGCGCAGAGCCTCGGCGGCGAGGACTTCGCGTGGTACGTCGAGGCCGTCCCGGGCTCGATGGGGCGCCTCGGGACCCGCTCGCCCGACGGCCCGACGTACGACCTGCACCAAGGCAATCTGCGGGTCGACGAGCGTGCGATCGCGATCGGCGCCAAGGTGCTCGCCTGCGCCGCTGTGAGCTAGGTCGCATGCCACCGAGGTGAAGAATCGGTTACGTCGGCCGATCTTCAGGGCGCAACGTTCCACGCGGGGCGCAACCACATTAGGGTCAACCCATGTGCCGGGTTACCGGCTCCGTCTTGAGGAGGAATTTTGCGTCGATTGACCAAGCTATCCGCTGTGGCAGCCGTTGCCGCGTTGGCCCTTGCGGGTTGTGGAGGCAGCGACAGCGAAGGCGGCAAAGCCGACAAGCCCGCAGCCAGCGACGATATCTGCAAGACCGCCGATGGTGATGGACCCAAGATCGGTCTGGCATACGACGTCGGCGGACGCGGCGACCAGTCGTTCAACGACTCGGCCTACGTCGGCGTCGAGAAGGCAGTCAAAGAGTTCGACGCGACCTGCATCGAAGGCGAGGCCACCGATGGTGAGGCCGAGTCCGCGCGCGAAGACCGTCTGCGCAACATGGCCGAGAACGACGCGACGGCCATCGTCGGCGTCGGCTTCGCCTACAGCGAGTCGATCAATGCCGTGGCGCCCGACTTCCCCGAGGTCAACTTCGCCGTGATCGACGGCTTCGATCCCGATGACAAGGCCAACGACAACGTTGCCTACCTCGGTTTCGCCGAGGAGCAGGGCTCCTTCCTGGTCGGCGTCGCCGCTGCCGAGAAGAGCAAGTCCGGCACGATCGGCTTCGTTGGTGGCGTCAACAACGAGCTGATCCAAAAGTTTGAGGCCGGCTACACCGCGGGTGCCAAGGCTGCCAAGCCCGACATCAAGGTCGAGGTCGCGTACATCCAGGAGTCGAACCTGTCCGGCTTCGGTGATCCGGCCGGTGGCAAGGCCGCCGCGACTGGCGAGTTCGACAAGGGTGCAGACATCGTCTACCACGCTGCCGGCGGTTCGGGCACGGGCGTCTTCGACGCTGCAGTCGAGGCGGGCGAGGGCAACTGGGCCATCGGAGTCGACTCCGACCAGTACCTCACGGCCACCAAGGCGCAGCAGCCGTTCATCCTGACGTCGATGCTCAAGCGCGTCGACACCGCGACGTTCGACTTCGTCAAGTCGGTCGACGACGGCAAGGCCCTGACCAGCTACAAGGTCTACGACCTTGCAGCTGACGGCGTCGGCTACTCCACATCGGGCGGATTCATCGACGACATCGTCGCGGATCTCGACGAGTACAAGGCCAAGATCGTCAGTGGCGAGACCAAGGTCCCGACCACGCCGTAACAAGCAGAACGCAGCATCTGTGGCGAACCTGGGCTGGCGCGGTAGCGTTCAGCCCAGGTTCGTCCTTTCTGTCCTGACTGGGTAACCAGTCGCGAGCCTCGTACGTAGGGAGTGTCCGTGCCGTCTGCTGTGGATGCGGTGCAGCTGCGGGGAATCGGCAAACGATTCCCCGGTGTCATCGCCAATCACGATGTCGATGTGACGATTCGGTCGGGGACCGTCCACGCCTTGATCGGCGAGAACGGTGCCGGCAAGTCGACGCTCATGAAGATCCTCTACGGGGTGCAGAAGCCCGATGAGGGCACCATCACGATTGAGGGCCGGCAGCTGGTCCTCAAGTCGCCGACCGAGGCGATCGAGGCCGGCGTCGGCATGGTGTTCCAGCACTTCATGCTGGCCGACAACCTCACGGTGCTCGAGAATATGGTGCTTGGCGCCGAGAAGCTCCACGGCATCGGCGATGGAGCCCGCGCCGAGATCCGCCGCATCTCCGACCGTTTCGGCTTCGAGCTTCGTCCTGACGATCTGGTCGAGAAGCTCGGCGTCGCGGCCCGTCAGCGCCTCGAGATCGCGAAGGTGTTGTACCGCGGTGCGCGCATCATCATCCTCGACGAGCCGACTGCGGTCCTGGTACCGCAGGAGGTCGAGGCGCTCTTCGTCAACCTGCGAGAGCTCAAGGACGCCGGAAACTCCGTCCTGTTCATCTCCCACAAGCTCGACGAGGTGCTCGCAATCGCCGATGACATCACGGTCATGCGTCGTGGCACGACGGTCGGCACGGCCGATCCGGCCACCGCGACCAAGCGCGAGCTCGCCGAGCTCATGGTCGGCTCTGAGCTGCCATCGCCCGAGACGGGCGAGTCGACGGTCACCGACGTCGTTGAGCTTTCCCTCGACGATGTCACGCTGACCGATGAGTTCGGCCGCAATCTCCTGACCCAGCTGTCGCTGAAAATCCACCGCGGCGAGGTGCTTGGCATCGCGGGTGTCGAGGGCAACGGCCAGTCCGAGCTCGTCGAGACCATCATGGGGATGCGCATCCCCACCGCGGGCCGCGTCCATCTCGGCGAGCAGGACGTCACGAACTGGAACACCCGCCAGCTGCGCGAGGCCGGCATCGGCTACATCCCCGAAGATCGTCATCGCCACGGTCTGCTGCTCGACGCGCCTCTGTGGGAGAACCGCATCTTGGGGCACCAGACCCGCGCGCCCAGCGCCAAGGGCATGTGGATCAACCGC
>JBBSSC010000117.1:0-6723 GCA_038242465.1 Propionibacteriales bacterium
CGCGGGCTGGTCGAGATACATAAACTGCGCCGATACGAGCTCGTAGGCACCGGGCTCGCCAACCCAGTCACCGAGATCGAGCTGGACCCACGTGATGGCATCTGTGATCCCGGCGTCCTTGGCATGGACAGCGGCCTTGTCGAGGGCAATCTGCGAGACGTCGAGCGCCGTGACCTTCCAACCCTGCTGAGCGAGCCAAATCGCGTCGGCCCCCTCGCCGGCGCCAACCTCGAGCGCGCGTCCCGGACGCATCCCGGTGACCCGATCGACCAGCTGCGGATTGGGCTGGCCGCTCCAGATGCGGTCCTCCGATCCGTAGCGCTCATCCCAAAAGCCTTCACTGAACACGTTCTGGCTCATCTGCTCCGCCTCACTCGCTCTTCGTCCCACACGGGTTCATCTGCCTCATAGACCATGCCATCCGATCCAAACACCAAGAACCGGTCGAAACCTCGTGCGAACCACCGATCATGTGTCACAGCGACAACCGCGCCCTCGAACGTCGCCAGCGCATCCTCGAGCGCCTCGGCCGACTCGAGGTCGAGGTTGTCGGTCGGCTCGTCCAGCAGCAGGACGGTCGCGTGGGCGAGCTCGAGGAGCAGGATCTGGAATCTCGCCTGCTGGCCCCCCGATAGCTGGTCGAAGACCTGATCGCCCGCTTTCGCGAGTCCGTACCGATCGAGCGCCTTGGCCGAGCCCTCGTGTCCCATCCCCCGTCTGTGTCCGTCGCCGTGGTGCAGGATCTCCAGAAGCGTGCGCCCCATCAGCGATGGATGCTCGTGTGTCTGCGCGAACCAGCCGGGACGCACGCGCGAGCCCAGCTTCACGGTGCCGGTGTGTGGCGTGGGCGGCGGGACGATGTCGCCCACGGGCTCGTGCTCGATGTCGGGACGCGACCCGCCTGCCGCAAGCAGCCGCAGGAAGTGCGACTTGCCTGAGCCGTTGCTGCCGAGGACAGCGACCCGCTCGCCAAACCAGATCTCGAGGTCGAAGGGTTTCATCAGGCCTGTGAGCTCGACCTGCTCCGCGACCACCGCACGCTTGGCCGTCCGCCCGCCCTCGAGCTTCATCATGAGGTGCTGGGCGATCGGCACGGCCTCGGGCGGGCCCTCGCGCTCGAACCTCTCGAGCCGGGTTTCCGCGGCCTGAAGCCGCGAAGCCATATCGGAGTTGAACGTCGACTTCTGCCGATACATGATGACCAGCGCCTTGAGCTTCGCGCGCTCCTCGTCCCACCGCTGCCGACGCTCCTCGAGCTTGGCGTTGCGGTCGATGCGAGCCTGCAGATACGTCGAGAATCGGCCCGGGTGCACCCAGAGCGTGCTGCCACCCGTGCCCGGTTCGAGTGTCGCGATGCGCTCCGCGACCCGCTCGATCAGCTCACGGTCGTGGCTGATGAACAGCACGGTCTTGGGCGACTCGACGAGCTGTTGCTCGAGCCAGCGCTTTGCCGGGACGTCGAGGTAGTTATCGGGCTCGTCGAGCAGCAGCACCTGCTCGGGACCACGTAGGAGCGCCTCCAGCACGAGCCGCTTCTGCTCGCCGCCCGACAACGTCGTGACCTGGCGATACTGCGCCTGCTGAAAAGGCACCCCGAGCGCGGCCATCGAGCAGATGTCCCACATGTCCTCGTGCTCGTAGCCGCCCGCATCGCCCCAGTCGACGATCGCCTGGGCATAAGCCATCTGATCGGCCTCCTCATCGCTCTCGATCATCTGGAGTTCGGTCCGATCGACTGCGGCGGCGGCATCGCGGACGACCGGCGGGGCAGCCGAGATCAGCAGATCACGCACCGTCGACTCATCGTGCACCGAGCCGATGAACTGGCGCATGACGCCGAGACCGCCCGAGATCGTCACGGCACCCGCGTGTGGGTCGAGATCACCCGTCACGATGCGCGTCAGCGTCGTCTTGCCGGCACCATTGGGGCCGATCAGGGCGACCTTGGCGCCCTCACCCACCCGCAGGCTGACATCGTTCAGCAGCGGTCGGCCGTCCGAGAGGGTGAAGCTGATGGAGTTGAGGTCGAGGTGTCCCACCTCGCCATCCTCGCAGGCTGAGAAGATGGCGGACGCTTGGTCGGCCGGATCACGCTCAGCGAGATCGTCCGTGGCCCCCTGCAGTCCTGCAGCCTGGGCTACTGGACGCGGAGCCCGCGACCGGCCGCGGGATGGCCACGGCGGCCGTGCGCGATGTCCTCGAGCTCGCATTTGACAGCCTTCGACTGCACCACGTGCAAGCCGGGACGCTGCTGCACAACGTCCGGTCTCAGCGGGTCCTCGAGCGCAATGGCTTCGTCAGGATCGGTGTGGCTCCGAAGATGCTGCGAATCGCCGGGAGCTGGCAGGACCACGTCCTGTTCCAGGCCATCGCCTCGTCCACCACGCAGCGCCGCGACAGTTAGGTCACACTCAGCCTGATCTCCCTGGCGTCCCACGTACCATGGGGGAATGGCCGCAGTGACTGAAGAACAGATCCGCGAAGCACTCGCAACCGTCAACGATCCCGAGATCAAACGCCCCATCACGGAACTCGGCATGGTCGACGCGATCACGATCGAGGATGCGCAGATCACTGTCCGACTTCTGCTGACGGTCTCGGGCTGCCCCCTGAAGGACACGCTGACCCGCGACATCACCGCCGCCGTCGGCAACATCGCTCCTGCTGCGGCCGTTGTGGTCGACATGAGCGTCATGACCGACGAGCAGCGCAAGGACATGCAGACGATGCTGCGCGGCGGCCGCGCCGACCGCGAGGTGCCCTTTGCACAGCCCGGTTCACTGACCAAGGTCTACGCGATCGCATCCGGCAAGGGCGGCGTGGGCAAGTCCACCGTCACGGTCAACCTCGCGCTCGCGATGGTCAAGCGCGGCCTCAAGGTCGGCATCGTCGACGCCGACATCTACGGCCACTCGATCCCCGACATGCTCGGCGTCGGAGACATCCGTCCGACCCAGGTCGAAGACATGATCATGCCCGTCCCGATCAAGGGGCTCAAGGTCATCAGCATCGGCATGCTCAAGCCGCGCAAGGACCAGGTCGTCGCATGGCGCGGTCCCATGCTCGACCGTGCGCTCGTGCAGATGCTCAGCGATGTCTACTGGGGTGATCTCGACGCCCTGCTGCTCGATCTCCCGCCCGGAACCGGCGATATGGCCATCAGTCTCGGCCAGCACCTGCCTAACGCCGAGATCCTCGTCGTGACGACCCCTCAGCCGGCCGCGGCCGATGTCGCCGAACGCGCCGGAACCATGGCCTCGATGATGCATCAGCGCGTCGTTGGCGTCATCGAGAATATGTCGTACCTGCAGATCCCCGGCGGCGAGCGCATGGAGATCTTCGGCGCGGGCGGCGCGGCCAAGGTCGCCGAGACCCTGAGTGCCCGATTCGGTTACGACGTCCCGATGCTCGGTCAGATCCCGATCGACCAGCAGCTCCGTGAGGGCGGCGACAGTGGCGATCCAATCGTCGAGTCCGACCCCGACTCCGAGTCGGCCAAGATCCTTCAGGGCGTCGCCGACCAGCTCAGCGGCCGCTCACGGGGCCTCGTCGGCATGCAGCTCGGCCTGGCACCAGCCGGCCGGCTCTAAGACTCGCCATGTTCGGCATGGGGCTCCCCGAGATCGCCGTGATCGTCGTGGTCGCCCTGCTCGTGTTCGGCCCGGAGAAGCTGCCTGAGATCGCCAAGCAAGCCGGTGGCTTCGTCCGGACCCTGCGCCAGATGGCCGATAACGCCAAGAACGATCTCGGACGCGAGATGGGTCAGGACTTCTCTGACCTGAACCTCAAGGATCTCGACCCGCGCGAGATTGTCCGACGTAACTTCCTGGATGATGACGACACGACGCCCGCCGCCACGAAGGAGACCCGCATCCTGCGGCCCGGCGAGAAGCCACCCTTCGATTCCGAAGCCACCTGAGGCTCGGGCAGCACCAGAACGTCAGGCCGCACCGATCCAGGCGGTCATCCGACTGAGCCCATCGCCGACCCGATCGCCCAGATCCTTCTTGTGGTCTCGGCGCGGCAGGTCCCCCACCGCATGGGCGATGCGATCGCGGCTCGCATCCGAGACGATCGTGAAGACCGTGCCATCGTCATCCCACGTCACGACGGCCGGATGCCCCGCACGGAACCACACCTGCGAACCCGCCATGACCTCACGGTCGAAGCCACTAAGGGCCGCAGGGTCGAGCACTCCGTTCTGCTCGAACAAATTAAGCGTTGCCTGCCCATCGGAGTAGCTCAGCGCGACGACCTGTTCGTGGTCGGTGTACTCCCCCGACACCCGTTGAAGATCTCCCGCCAGCGTCTCGTGGCACGGCCAGCCGGCGCTGTCGAGCCGCACCATCGCAGCTTCGCTGATGAGATTTCCCGACTGCGGAGTAGACGGGCCATGAAACTCTGCGGCATAGCGATCGTACGGAGGGGCGACCTCGTCGCCGATGCGTTCGTTGGGGCCCCCGACCGCATACGCCGTCGCAACCACGGCCAGCGAGGCACTCGCCAGCACAGCACCCGCCCGTAGCGGGACGGCCCGGCCCAGTCGCGCCCACCAGCGCTCGGGGCCGGGGGGCTCAGCCGTCATGCCCGCCAGTGAAGCCAGCAGAGCCGCAGGGGGCTCGGGCGCCGCGACAGTCGACATCCTCGACTTCAGCAGGCGTTGCTGGCGCACAGCCCGCTCGCAGTCATCGCACGACTCCAGGTGATCGGACGCCTCGCGCATCGCGGCATCGGACAGCTGTCCATCCACGAACGCTGCGACATCGGCACCCAGATGAGCCATCAGACCCCGACCGGACCCGCGAACCTGGTGCGTCCCGTCGCGGGAGCGCGGTGAGCAAGGGTCTCACGCAGCTGGGTGCGACCGCGGTGGATGCGGGAGCGGACCGTGCCGAGCTTGATGCCCAGCACATCGGAAATCTCCTCGTACGACAGTCCCTCGATATCACACAGGACTACGGCGACTCGGAAGTCATCCGACAACGATGCGAGCGCGAGCTCGATATCGGGATCGAAGTTGGCGTCGTGGACCGCTGACTCCGGCATCAGCTCGTGGCTCAACAGCCGTTCCTCAGCACCCTCGTTGAAGCCGTCCATGCGCAGACGCGACTTGCGACGCACCCGGTCGAGAAACAGATTGGTCGTGATGCGATGCAACCAGCCCGGAAAGTTGCCGGGTTCGTAGGTGTCGAGCGAGCGGAAGACACGGATGAATACGTCCTGCGTGAGATCTTCAGCGTCCTGGCGATTGCCGGTGAGACGGTACGCCAACCGGTAGACCCGCGCGGAGTGCTCGGCGACGATGCTCCCCCAGTCCGGGGGTGTCCAGTCGAGCGTCGTGGATGCCACGTCTTCTGCCTTCATGTGTCGATAATTGTCCCTACGCCTGAGAGAACGCACAGAACCACCTGACTGTTCCTTCTCTTTCGTGGCGGCCTCCGCGCTCTCAGCGCTCCGCGCCGATAGGCTGGTGCCACCACACCGACCGAGGAGCCAACATCACCACCGCAGCAAGCCTGGCCTTTGCAGAGGAACATCGCAGCGAGGACGATCATCTCGCTGCCGCCCGCCAGCGCGCCGACGAGGTCGGCGTCGTACCGGTCGGGCCAGGTGCCGGATCCGTCCTGTCCTTCCTCGCCTCAGCCGTGCAGGCCAAGGCCGTCGCCGAGATCGGCACCGGAACCGGTGTCTCCGGCCTGTGGCTCTTGCGTGGCATGTCTCCCGATGGCGTCCTGACCTCGGTCGATCTCGAGGCCGAGAACCAGCGACTCGCTCGCGAGACGTTCACCGAGGCAGGCTACGCGCCGCAGCGCTTCCGTCTCATCGCCGGCGCCGGCCTCGACGTCATGCCGCGGCTGACCGATGCGGGCTACGACCTGGTCTTCCTCGATGGCGACAAGGTCGAGTACAGCGAGTACCTGGAGCAGGCACTGCGCCTGGTACGTCCCGGCGGGCTCATCGCATTCGACAACGCCCTGTGGCACGACCGGGTCGCCGATCCATCGCAGCGCGATCCTGAGACCACCGCGATCCGCGAGGTCATCCAGCGCATCGCCGACGACGAACGTCTCCGCAGCGTGCTGATCCCGCTCGGCGATGGGCTCCTCGTCGCCCAGCTCCTCCCCTAACCCCTGACGAGGGGGTTAGCGCCCCTCGACGAGTGGGTTACCGCGTATTGCAGCGCCAGTAACCCCCTCGTCGAGGGGCAGTAACCCCCTCGTCAGCGTTGGGGTTCGAAGCGGGAGGCGGAGCGGAAGCCTGCGGGGCCGCGCACCACGGCGACGATCTCGCAAGCCTCGATCAGGATCGGCGACGTGCCGATGATCTTCGAACCGGCAGACGTCTCAGCGGTCTCCTCGAAGGATCGCTGAAATATCGCTCGGGCCTCATCGGACACGAAGACGTAGCTGCCCTCGAACCACTCGCCGTCACGTGAACGCCAGGTCTTAAACCTGAGCCCGTCGAGGCCTGCAAACCTAGTGTGGGATTCATCCTCCACATAGGCCTGCAGAGCCTCTAGCGTCCCGTCCGGTGCATCGACCAGCGACCACCGGACGGTCAGCCCGAACATCTAGACTGCTTTGAGCGCGTCGCCGAGTGTGGCAGCTTCCTCGTTGTTGAGCTCGACTACCAGGCGTCCCCCGCCTTCGAGCGGGACGCGCATGACGATGCAGCGTCCTTCCTTGGTGACCTCCATCGGGCCGTCTCCGGTCCGTGGCTTCA
>JBBSSC010000118.1:0-6714 GCA_038242465.1 Propionibacteriales bacterium
CGGGCGACCACATCGTCGCGTCCGCCAGCCTGTACGGCGGCACCGACAGCCTGCTGCGCCACACGTTCCCCAAGCTCGGCATCACGACGACCTTCGTCGAGGACGCCAACAACCCCGACGCGTGGCGCGCCGCGGCGCAGGAGAACACCAAGGCGTTCTTCGGCGAGACGATCGGTAACCCCAAGGGCGACATCCTTGACCTCGAGGCCATTTCGGTCGTCGCCAAGGAAATTGGCGTCCCGCTGATCGTCGACAACACCGTCGCGACGCCGTTCCTGCTCAACCCACTGAAGCATGGCGCTGACACCGTCGTCCACTCGGCCACCAAGTACATCGGTGGCCACGGCACTGCGATCGCCGGCGTCGTCATCGACGGCGGCACCTTCGACTACGCCGCGCACGGCGACAAGTTCCCCGGCTTCACGACGCCCGATCCGAGCTATCACGGCATCGTCTTCACCGACGCCCTCGGACCGGCAGCCTTCATCGCCAAGCTGCGTGTCCAGTACCTGCGCAACATCGGTGCCGCGATCAGCCCGTTCAACGCCTTCCTGATCGCGCAGGGCCTCGAGACCCTGAGCCTGCGCATGGAGCGCCACATCGAAAACACCCGCAAGGTCGCCGCCTGGCTCGAAGCACGCGAGGACGTCGCCAAGGTGACCTGGGCGAGCCTCGACAGCAGCCCCTACAAGGCACTGGCCGATAAGTACGTCCCCAAGGGTTCGGGTGCCGTGCTGACGTTCGAGCTGCCCGGCGGCATCGAGGCCGGCAAGGCATTCATCGACGCGCTCGAGCTGTTCAGCCACGTCGCCAACATCGGTGACGTGCGCAGCCTCGCGATCCATCCGGCCAGCACGACCCACTCGCAGGGCACGCCCGAGGAGCACGCCGCGACCGGCGTGACACCCGGCTTAGTGCGCCTCGCGGTTGGTCTCGAAGGCATCGACGACATCCTCGCCGATCTCGACTCCGGACTCCGCGCAGCCAAGTGAGTCAAGCTTTCGGCGTCGATCCCTCTCTCGTCACGGGTGCGTGGCGTGAGGGGGATCCCGTTGGTTCACGGCTGTTCGCCGATATCGGCGACCTCGCGCTCGACTCCGGCTCGACGCTCCCCGACGTGCGCCTCGCCTACGAGACGTGGGGGACGTTCGACGGCTCCAATGCCGTCCTGATCCTGCATGCCCTCACGGGTGACAGCCATGTGCACGGCCCAGCCGGCCCGGGCCACCCGACGCCCGGCTGGTGGGATGATCTCGTGGGCCCCGGCCTCGCGATCGACACCGATCGCTTCTTCATCATCTCGGCCAATATCCTCGGCGGCTGCCAAGGCTCGACCGGCCCGGCATCGCTCGATCCCGATGGGCTCCCCTGGGGCGGCTCGTTCCCCGCGCTGACGGTGCGCGACCAGGTCCGCGCCGAGGTCGTCCTCGCCGATCAACTCGGCATCGATCGCTGGCACTGCGTCATCGGCGGATCAGCGGGCGGGATGCGTGCCCTCGAGTGGGCCATCGAGCATCCGGCACGCGTCGACCGCCTGTTCCTGCTGGCCACCTCGGCCAGCTCCTCGGCCGAGCAAATCGCCCTGTCGCGCACACAAGTCACCGCCATCAGCAACGATCCTGCCTGGTACGACGGTGATTACTACGACGGCCCGCACGGCCCTCTCGCTGGGCTCGATCTCGCGCGGCGTATCGCGCACATCGCATACCGTTCCGAGAGCGAGCTCGACGATCGCTTCGGCCGCACGGTGCAGGAGGATGGCCGCTGGGCCGTCGACTCCTACCTCCAGCACCACGGAGCCAAGCTCGTCCGGCGCTTCGACGCCAACTCATACGTCGTGCTGACATCCGCGATGGACACACACGACGTGGGCCGCGATCGCGGTGGCATCGAAGCTGCCTTGGGTCGCATCACCGCGCGGACCATCGTCGCGGGCATCGACTCCGACAGGCTGTACCCGCTGCACCAGCAGCACGAGATCGCCCGGCACATCCCCGGCGCCGGCCCGACCGCGGTAGTCAAGTCGCCCCATGGCCACGACGGCTTCCTGATCGAGTTCGACCAGGTCGGCGAGCTCGCCCACACCCTCCTCGCCTAGCCCCTGCCCGCCCCAGATTTGCGGATTCCCGCACGATTTCTCCGTGCAATACCAGTGCAGGTTTCCGCAGATGTGGGGCGGTTGGTCAGGCTAGGTGGTGGACTTCTGCCTTCTTGTAGACCGGAGTGGGGATGTCCTCATACCGCGCCTTGAGCTGTAGCCCTAGGTAGAGGGAGTAGTGACGCGACTGGTGGAGGTTGCCGCCGTGCATCCACAGCTGATCGACCTGGGTCGGCTTCCACAGCAGGACGTCCTGGAGGGACGCGCGCACAGAGCCATCCAATCGGTCATCGGCCCCTCATGGCGCAGGATGCGCCGGCGAGAGATCAGCCGACCGCAACGCCGCCCTCATCAACTCCAGCACCCCCATCGTGACCCACTGGCACAACGCTGACGAGGGGGTTACTGCCCTGCGAGGAGCGGGTTACTGACCATCCAGCGCCTCCTCAGCGGGCGGTAACCCCCTCGTCAGGGGGCGGTAACCCCCTCCTCACGGTTAGTACATGCGGCGGGAGGCGGCGCTGGCGGCGTAGAACTGGGACGACTCCTTGCGCCACAGCAGGACCAGGACGATGACTCCGAGCAGCGCGCTGATGACGGCTGACACGACCGAGAGCGTGTCGGCGCTGCCGGTTCCAGCGGTGTACAGCAGGCCCAGCAGGTTGAGCCCACCGAAAACCGTCGCGAGGATGCGCGCCCAGCTCCGACCCTGACCGTTCTTCCAGGCCATCCAGACCCACAGGATCGCGCCGAGCAGTCCGAACACGACCGCGAACGCGATGGAGACGGCGTACACCGCATCGATCACTGACTGGGTGACATCGGGGTCGTTCTTGACAAGCTCGACCTGAAGGTCGTCCTTGAGATCGCCCATCGTGGTGAAGCTATAGAGCAGCGACAGGATGCTGAGAGCTGCGCCAACCCACATGAGCTTGACCGCCAGTGCGATCGACGGCGGCTGCGACGGAGCGGGCGGAGCCTGACGGGGCGCTCCGGCCGGACCCGTCGGATACGCACCATACGCAGCGGCGGGCGGCTCCGCACCCGGATACGGCGGCTGGCCGGCACCGAAGGGTTGGTTGGGCTCGGGCGGTGTCGTGGTCACAGTGGTCCCCTGTTCGTCAGCATGACTTGCGGTCTTGCGACCCTATCCGCTGACTTCCGACAGGTTCAATTCGAGAAAGGCCGTCAGACCATTCGCCGGACGACACCCAGAGGCGCACGCTTCAGGACCTGACCCAGCGGCGCCCACGGCCAGGTCGGGACGGCCGCGTCGACGACCTCCTTCTCGATCTGCTTGACGAGCGCGCGACATCCCTCGTCGGTACCGACCATCAACCGTGACGCCTGCTCGACCTGGTCGTTCATCTCCGAGGCTATATATCCCGGGTAGAGCGTCGTGACCTTGATGTCGAGTCCCTTGCGCCCGATGAGATCCGAGCGGATGCCCTCGGCGATCATCGCGATACCCGCCTTCGTGGCTGCATATGTCGTCATCGATGAGGGCATGCCGCGCATCGCCGACATCGACGAAATGACGACCAGATGGCCCGACTTCCGCTCGTAGAAATGCTCCATCGCGGCCTCGCACTGTGCGAGCGCCGCAATAAAATTGGTCTCGGCAGTCTCCTTATTGGCGTGGAACTTGCCGGTGCCGATACGTCCGCCCTTGCCGAGTCCGGCGTTGACGACGACCCGGTCGAGCCCGCCGAGATCTCCGATCGCGCGCTTGAATACCGCAAAGACCTCGTCGTGGTCATTGACGTCGAGCGCGTGCACGACCACCTCGATGCCCGGGTGTGCCGCGAGCAGCTCGGCCTTCAGCGCCTCGAGCCGGTCGACGCGCCGGGCGGTCAGAGCGAGGTGGTAGCCCTTGGCCGCGAGGACGCGGGCCATGCCAGCGCCGAGACCCGAGCTCGCACCAGTGATCAGAACGTTCTTGCGCATGTCAGTCCTTCTTCGCCATCTGGAACGAGGCCTTTTTCATCATGGCGTAGTAGAGCGGGCGGGCGAAGCGCTTGGCGGCGTAGGCGATCTTGCCGTCGCGATCCGTCAGGATGATGTGGCGTCCCTTCACGACACCCTTCAGCACCTCGGCGGCGATCTGATCGGCCGTGACTTTGGACCGGTCGATGAGCTTCGTTGCCGACTTTTGCGCCGACTCGTCCTTGCCCCGCATCGACTCGGGCAGATTGGTCTTGAAGAACGTCGGGCAGACGACTGACACGTCGACGCCGAAAGGCTTGAGCTCGTGCAGGAGCGTCTCGCTCAGCGCGACCACGCCGGCCTTGACCGCGTTGTATTCGCTCATACGCGGCGGGTGGATCAGCCCGGCGGCGGATGCGGTGTTCACGATGTGCCCATGCCGTTGCTGCTTGAGCATCGGGGTGAACGTCCGGCAGCCGCGCGCCACGCCGAGCAGGTTGATGTCGACGATCCACTGCCACTGGTCCATCTCGGTCATCTCGATTCGACCGCCCGCGGCAACGCCCGCATTATTGAACAGGAAGTCGAGGCCTTCCCACTGCTCGACGACCCAGTCGTGCGCCGTGGCCCAGTCGGTGTCCTGCGTGACATCCAGCTTCCGGTACGAGACGCCGCCGATACCTTGCAGGACCTGGGGGATCTCGGCGTGAATGTCGGTACCGAGCACCCGGCATCCGCGATCGGCAAGCTGACGGACGAGTGCCAGGCCGAGACCCGATGCGGCACCGGTGACGAGGACCCGGGAGTTCTGCGCAATCTGCATGTTCAGATACTACCGGTATCTGAGTGTCGCGCCGTTCGGGCGCTAGCGGAAGGTGACCATGTCGCGGGGCAGGTGAACGTGCTCGTTAAAGGCGAGCAACCGTGGCCCGGACCGGCCCGAGATCACCGTCGTGACGCTCGCATTGATCACGACGTCGTTGAGCCGCTGGAACAGCGAGTCATCGCCGGCGAGCAGCTGTGAGACGACCAGGGCGATCGGTCCGCCCGATGTGAACACTGCAATCGATCGTCCGGAGGTGGCCTGCGAGACGACCTGCTCGAATGCCGTCAGTACCCGCGAGCGGAAGGACGGGAACGACTCCCCAGAACTATCTTCGGCCGCCATCCAGGCCGAGATCGCGAGATTGAGCGATGCCTGGAACGCCTTGGCGTCCTGCATCGACGATGCGGGATCGTGCGCCCTTACCAGCGCGAGATGGTCGTACTCGTCCCAGCCGGCATCAACGTCGTAGCCGTCTCCCCCGTAGGCGTCGATCGTCGCTATCGCGGTCTGCGCATGACGTTTCAGGCCCCCGGCCACCGCATCGGTCGGTGCCCAACCGGCCGCCTCCCAGGAGACGCCCAAGGACGAGGACTGCTCGGCACCGAGCTCGGAGAGCTGGTCATAGTCCGCTGCTCCCCAGGAGGCCTGGCCGTGCCGGATGAGGTGGATGGTTCCCATGGCCCGGAGCGTACGGGAATCTGTATGCGGACCCGCCATGGGCCGACCCATGGCCAACAGTCGCACCGTTCAACCCGCCCAGTGCATCCGCTGCAGCTTGAATTAATACCTTAGGGGGGTATGGTAGATCTCATTACGAGAACATGCCCCGGAATACCGGAGGGGGGTACCTTGGGAATGAGCACCGCACTCCAGAGCCCGAAAGGCCAAGCCATGACCGATACCGAGACGGCCACTGACCAGCATCCTGTGCACCAGCACAGCTACATCCACAACAACAACAAGGACGCCTACCTGAAGCGATTGCGCCGCATTGAGGGCCAGGCTCGCGGGCTTCAGCGGATGGTGGAGGAAGAGCAGTACTGCATCGACATCCTCACCCAGGTGTCCGCCATGACGAAGGCCCTCCAGTCAGTCGCACTGGGCCTGCTCGACGAGCACATGGCCCACTGCGTCGTCAACGCCGCCCGCGAAGGAGGCCAGGAGGCCGAGATCAAGCTCAAAGAGGCCTCCGAGGCGATTGCTCGGCTTGTCCGCTCCTGAACCACACCGTGCCCCTCGAACATGTGGGGCGGTCAACACGAAGGAACATGAAATATGAGCCAGACCAGCACATACAACGTCACCGGCATGACCTGCGGCCACTGCGTCTCCTCGGTCACGGAGGAGGTCCGGGAGATCTCTGGCGTCGAGAACGTCGACGTGGTCCTCGAGACCGGCGCCTTGACCATCACCAGCGCCGAGCCGATCGACGGGGCCACGGTCCGTGCCGCCGTCGTTGAGGCCGGCTACCAGCTCTCATGAGCACCTCGGCCCGTGTTGCCGCCTTCATCGGCGCGTTGGGCGTCACGTTCGCCCTCGCGCTCGGCATCGGTAGCGTATTCGGTCCCGACGCTGAGCCGGCCGCGGCGGCCCACGACGCTCACAGCACTGACACGTCCGCCGACGCCCAGCCGGCTTCGCTCGACCCGGCCGAGATACCGGGAGGACTGATGATCTCTCAGGCCGGATACACATTCGCCCTGACCGAGTCCAACGTCTCGGCAGGCGCCACGACGCCCATCACCTTCACGATCGCGGGTCCGGACGGCAAGGCTGTCACGAGCTACGACACCGAACACGAGAAGCAGCTGCACCTGATCGCCGTCCGGCGCGACTTCACCGGCTTCCAGCACGTGCATCCCGA